>NZ_JBLROB010000006.1:0-281852 GCF_047921475.1 Micromonospora sp. SL4-19 | reverse complement strand
GCAGCCCTATACGCAGCGGGCACTTTCCGTAGCTGCTGCGTATCTGGCTGCAGAGCAAAGCGAGCCAGGGGTGGTGTCCCTCTACGAAGCTGCCGCCGGAAACCACCTGGTCAACCGCCCCAGGCCGCCAACGCGCCCACCCAGCCGAGGCACGCTCTCGCTCACTGTGCGTGACATACCCCAAACCGGGCAGCCGTCACGTTCGGTCGAACACCCGGCAGCAGAGCGCTGGGCGGATCAGGGGGTGGGGGCGGGCGCGGCACCCTCGTCGAGGGCGGCCAGGATCGCCTCGGCGGTCCGTTTGCCCACGCCGGGGACTTCGGTGATCTCCTCCACGGTGGCGGTGGCGAGCCGCTTGAGCGAGCCGAAGTGCCGCAGGAGTGCCTTGCGGCGCACCTCGCCCAGCCCGGGGATGTTGTCCAGCGCCGACTCGGTCATCCGCTTCGAACGCCGCTGCCGGTGGAAGGTGATGGCAAATCGGTGCGCCTCGTCGCGGACCCGTTGCAGCAGGTAGAGCGCCTCCGAGGCGCGCGGCAGGATGACCGGGAACTCGTCGTCGGGCAGCCAGACCTCCTCCAGCCGCTTGGCCAGCCCGCAGATCGCCACGTCGTCGATACCCAACTCGGCGAGGGCCTGCGCGGCGGCCGCCACCTGCGGCGCGCCACCGTCGACCACGACCAGCTGCGGCGGGTACGCGAACTTGCGCGGCCGCCCGGTGGTGGGGTCGATGCCCGGCCGGTCGGGGTCGCCGGCGGTCTCCTCGCCGATCTCCCCGGTCTCGGCCCGGGCGTCGAGGTAGCGGGCGAAACGCCTCCGCAGCACCTCCGACATGGCGGACAGGTCGTCGGTGGCGCCCCGGACGATGAACCGGCGGTATTCGCTCTTGCGGGGCAGCCCGTCCTCGAAGACGACCATGCTGGCGACGACGTCGGTGCCCTGGATCTGGGAGACGTCGAAGCACTCGATGCGCAGCGGCGAGGTGCGCATGCCGAGCGCGTCGGCGATCTCGTCGAGGGCCTTGCTGCGGGTGGTCAGGTCGCCGGCCCGCTTGAGCTTGTGCCGGGCGAGCGCGTCCTTGGCGTTGCGCTCCACGGTCTCCAGCAGCGACCGCTTGTCGCCGCGCTGCGGAACGCGCAGCGACACCCGGCTGCCCCGGCGGGCGGAGAGCCAGTCGGCGAGCGCCTCGACGTCGCCGGGCAGCTCGGGAACGAGCAGCTCCCTGGGGACATCGGCCTCGCCCTGCTCACCGCCGTAGACCTGGGTGCAGAAGTGGTGCACCAGGTCGCCGGTGGTCAGCTCCTCCGTCTTCTCCACCACCCAGCCGCGCTGGCCCCGCACCCGGCCGTCGCGGACGTGGAAGACCTGGACGGCGGCTTCGAGCGGATCCTCGGCAAAGGCCACCACGTCGGCGTCGGTGCCGTCGCCGAGCACCACCGTCTGCTTCTCCATGGCCCGGCGCAGCGCGGCGACGTCGTCGCGCAGCCGGGCGGCCCGTTCGAAGTCCAGCTGCTCGCTGGCCTCCAGCATCTCCCGTTCGAGCTTGCGGACCATGGTGTCGGTGCGGCCGGCCATGAAGTCGCAGAACCCGTCGACGATCTCCCGGTGCCGCTCGGGGGTGACGCTGCCCACGCAGGGCGCGGAGCACTTGCCGATGTAACCGAGCAGGCAGGGGCGGCCGACCTGGCCGGCCCGTTTGAACACGCCGGAGGAGCAGGTCCGGGCCGGGAAGACGCGCAGCAGCAGGTCCAGCGTCTCGCGGATCGCCCAGGCGTGCGAATACGGCCCGAAGTAGCGCACTCCCTTGCGCTTGGCGCCGCGCATCACCTGCAGCCGCGGGAACTCCTCGTCGAGGGTCACCGCCAGGTACGGGTAGGACTTGTCGTCGCGGTATCGGACGTTGAACTTCGGGTCGTACTGCTTGATCCAGGTGTATTCCTGCTGGAGGGCCTCCACCTCGGTGGCGACGGTGATCCAGTCCACCGATTCGGCGGTGAAGACCATCTGCCGGGTGCGCTGGTGCAGGTTGACCGGATCGGCGAAGTAGGAGTTGAGCCGGCTGCGCAGGTTCCGCGCCTTGCCGACGTAGATCACCCGGCCGGTGCCGTCGCGGAAGCGGTAGACCCCTGGCGACTCCGGAATGGTGCCAGGTGCGGGACGGTAGGTCGAGGGGTCAGCCACGCCGCAAGCCTAGTCCGCACCCCCGACACCCCACCGCCGCCGCGCGCCCCGGGCTGGCGACACGGCGGGCGGGGGACAGCGCCGGATTCGGTCAGGCCAGGGTGATCTGTTCGCCGGTGACCTTGATGTTCTTCGGCGGCAGGGGCCGGGACGCCGGCCCTTCCTTGACGGAACCGTCAACGATCGAGAAGCGGCTGTTGTGGCAGGTGCAGATGATGGTGCCGCCCTCGATCTGCGATACCGGGCAGCCCTGGTGGGTGCAGATCGGGCTGAAGCCCTTGAACTGACCCGCCTCCGGCTGAGTGACGACAACGCCCTTGCTGGCGAAGATCGTCCCCCCGCCGACCGGGATGTCCGTGGTCCGGGCGATGGCTTCACCGGCGCTCGCGGACGCGCCAGGATCGCCGCTGGTCGGGCCAGCGGCGGCCGGGCTCGTCTCCTTGTCGCTGCCACAGGCAGCCAGCACCACCGCCGCGCCGACCGCGCCAGCCCCCGTGAGCAGGGCCCGACGCGTCTGCGTACCCGGCTCGGTCAGCACCTGATCATCACTCATGTCCAGCCTCTCTCTCGGCTGCCGCCTGTCACGGACCCGCGGCTACAGTTTTGGGCACGGATCGCAGTGCCGCGCGGTTCATCCCGACGCGTCACCAATTGAGGTATTGCATGGGCCAGCCCGGCCCGATCGCGCCGCGAGGCGCGTGGACCGGTATCGGCACCGGCCCCCGCGCGGTCGGCTCAGTGCGCCCCGGCCGGCACCTTGCGGGTACGCGACTTCGCGCCGCCGCCGTTGGCCTTCGCCGCCCGGGTGGTGGCCGCCTTGGCGCCCTTGGCCTCGCCGTCGAGCTTGAGCATCGGGCGCAGGAACTGACCGGTGTGGCTCTCCGGCACCTCGGCGACCTCCTCCGGGGTGCCGGTGGCGAGCACCGTCCCACCCCGGTGGCCGCCCTCCGGCCCCATGTCGATGATCCAGTCGGCGCTCTTGATCACATCGAGATTGTGCTCGATGGTGATCACCGTGTTGCCCTTGTCGACCAGACCCTCCAGGACCATCAGCAGCTTGCGGATGTCCTCGAAGTGCAGGCCGGTGGTCGGCTCATCAAGCACGTAGACCGTCCGGCCGGTGGAGCGCTTCTGCAGCTCGGAGGCGAGCTTGACCCGCTGGGCCTCGCCGCCGGACAGTGTCGGGGCGGGCTGCCCCAGCCGGACGTACCCGAGACCCACGTCGACCAGGGTCTTGAGGTGGCGGTGGATGGCCGGGATGGCGGAGAAGAACTCCGCCGCCTCCTCGATCGGCATGTCCAGCACCTCGGCGACCGTCTTGCCCTTGTAGTGGACCTCCAGGGTCTCCCGGTTGTATCGGGCGCCCTTGCACACCTCGCAGGGGACGTAGACGTCCGGCAGGAAGTTCATCTCGATCTTGATGGTGCCGTCGCCGGAGCACGCCTCGCAGCGCCCGCCCTTGACGTTGAACGAGAACCGGCCCGGCCCGTACCCCCGGACCTTGGCCTCGGTGGTCTCGGCGAAGAGCTTGCGGACGTGGTCCCAGACGCCGGTGTAGGTGGCCGGATTCGACCGCGGCGTACGCCCGATCGGCGACTGGTCGACGCCGACGACCTTGTCCACGTGCTCCAGCCCGGTGATCCGGGTGTGCCGGCCGGGGACCAGCCGGGCACGGTTGATCTGGTTGGCCAGGACCGCGTACAGGATGTCGTTGACCAGGGTCGACTTGCCGGAGCCGCTGACCCCGGTGACGGCGATGAGCTGGCCGAGCGGGAACGACACGTTGAGGTTGCGCAGGTTGTGCTCCCGCGCCCCGTGCACCACCAGCTCGCGCCCCGGGGTCTGCGGCCGGCGCAGCCGCGGCGTCGGGATCTCCCGGCGCCCGGACAGGTAGGCCCCGGTGATCGAGTGCTCGTTCTCCAGCAGGGCCGGCACCGAGCCGCTGTGCACGATCCGGCCGCCGTGCTCGCCGGCGCCCGGGCCGATGTCGACGATCCAGTCGGCGACCCGGATCGTGTCCTCGTCGTGCTCGACCACGATCAGCGTGTTGCCCAGCCCACGCAGCCGCAGCAGCGTCTCGATCAGCCGGTGGTTGTCCCGCTGGTGCAGGCCGATGGACGGCTCGTCGAGCACGTAGAGGACGCCGACCAGGCCGGAGCCGATCTGGGTGGCGAGCCGGATGCGCTGCGCCTCGCCGCCGGAGAGGGTGCCCGCCGGGCGATCCAGGGAGAGGTAGTCCAGTCCGACGTCGAGCAGGAACTTCAGCCGGGCGTTGATCTCCTTGAGCACCCGCTCGGCGATCATCCTCTGCCGGTCGGTGAGCTCGATGCCGGCGAGCAGCTCGGCCGCCTCGCCGACGGACAGGTTGCACACCTCGGCGATGCTCTTGCCGGCCAGGGTGACCGCGAGCACCTCCGGCTTGAGCCGGGTGCCGCCGCAGGCCGCGCAGGGCACGTCCCGCATGTAGCCCTCGTACTTGTCCCGCGACCATTCCGACTCGGTGTCCGCGTGGCGCCGCTCGATCCACTGCACCACGCCCTCGAAGCCGGTGTAGTAGGAGCGCTCGCGGCCGTACTTGTTGCGGTAGCGGACGTGCACCTGGTCGTCGGCGCCGTGCAGGATCGTCTTCTGCGCCCGGGACGGCAGCGCCCGCCACGGGGTGTCCAGGTCGAAGTGCTCGGCCTCGCCGAGGGCCTCCAGCAGACGGAGGAAGTAGTCCAGGTTGTGCCCGGTGGCCCAGGGCTGGATGGCGCCCTCGCGCAGGGTGCGCTCCGGGTCCGGGATCACCAGCTCCGGGTCGACCTCCTTCTTGGTGCCCAGCCCGGTGCACTCGGGGCAGGCGCCGTACGGGGCGTTGAAGGAGAAGACCCGGGGCTCCAGGTCCTCGATGGCCAGGGGGTGGTCGTTGGGGCAGGCCAGGTGCTCGGAGAAGCGCCGCTCCCGGTCCGGGTCGTCCTCGGCCAGGTCGACGAAGTCGAGCAGCACGATGCCGCCGGAGAGGCCGAGCGCCGCCTCGACCGAGTCGGTCAGCCGCTGCTTGGCGCCGGGCTTGACGCTGAGCCGGTCGATCACCACCTCGATGGTGTGCTTCTCCTGCTTCTTGAGCTTCGGCGGCTCGGTCAGCGGGTGCACCACGCCGTCGACCCGGGCCCGGGCGTAGCCCTTGGCCTGGAGCTCGGCGAAGAGGTCGACGTACTCGCCCTTGCGGCCGCGCACGACCGGCGCGAGCACCATGAACCGGGTGCCCTCGGCCATGGCGAGCACCCGGTCGACGATCTGCTGCGGGCTCTGCCGCGAGATCCGTTCGCCGCAGACCGGGCAGTGCGGCTCGCCGATCCGGGCGAACAGCAGCCGCAGGTAGTCGTAGACCTCGGTGATGGTGCCGACGGTGGAGCGCGGGTTGCGCGAGGTGGACTTCTGGTCGATGGACACCGCGGGGCTGAGGCCCTCGATGAAGTCGACGTCGGGCTTGTCCATCTGGCCGAGGAACTGCCGGGCGTACGACGACAGCGACTCGACGTAGCGCCGCTGGCCCTCGGCGAAGATGGTGTCGAACGCCAGGCTCGACTTGCCCGACCCGGAGAGCCCGGTGAAGACGATCAGGGCGTCCCGGGGCAGGTCGAGACTGACGTCACGCAGGTTGTGCTCGCGCGCGCCACGGATGATCAGTCGGTCGGCCACGGTCCGTGTACTCCCGGAAGAAGAATGTGAGGCGGATCTGTCCGCTCGGAACGTGCTCTGAGCGGTTTTCGAGGGTCGTCGAGGCGCAGGAAACACGCCTCGGCAACTCTAGCCCCGGGGTACGACAACTTCCGTCGTGAGCGCATTCCACCAGGTCAGCCCGGTCACGCCGCCCCTGAGCTGGTCGGCGTGACCGGGTATTCGACTCAGTATCCGCCGGGCGACGGCGGGGGTGCCGGACGGGCTGTCCGCCGCCGGGCGCCCCGCCAGCTTCCCCGCCGCTCGGCGGCCAGCCGGGTCTCCCGGCGCCGGCTCTCGTACGCCACCTCCCGCTGGAGCCGGCGCCAGCTCTCCCAGCGCCGGGCGGACAGTTCGCCGCTCTCCAGGGCCGACCGCACCGCGCAGGCCGGCTCGGCCTCGTGCGCGCAGTCGGCGTACCGGCAGCCGACGGCGAGTTCGGCGATGTCCGCAAAGGCCCGGTCCAGGCCGGCCGAGCCGTCCAGCAGGCCGACCGCCCGGACGCCCGGGGTGTCCAGCACCGCGCCCCCGCCCGGGACGGGCACCAGCGCCCGCCAGGTCGTGGTGTGCCGGCCCTTGCCGTCCACCCGGCGGATCGCCTGGGTACGCATCACCTCCGCCCCGGCAAGGGCGTTGACCAGGCTCGACTTGCCCGCCCCGGAGGGCCCGAGCAGGCCGAGGGTCCGCCCCGGCGCCACGTACGGGCGCAGTGGGTCCAGCCCGGTGCCCTGCTCGGCGCTGACCGGCAGCACCGGCACCCCGGGCGCGAGGGCGGCGAGTTGCCGGGCGACCGCCGCCGGGTCGGCGGCGAGGTCCGCCTTGGTGAGCACGAGCAGCGGCGCGGCGCCGGACTCGTGGGCGAGGGAGAGCAGCCGTTCGATGCGTGCGGCGTCCGGCTCGGGGTGCACCGGCTCGACCACCGCGGCGGCGTCGAGGTTGGCGGCGAGCACCTGCCCGCTGGCGTCCTTGCCGGCGGTCCGCCGGACCAGCGCGGTGCGGCGGGGCAGCACCGCCTCGACGGTCACCGGCCCGTCCGGCCAGGTGGCCAGCAGCACCCAGTCGCCGGCGCAGGGCAGGGCGGCCAGGTCGCGGGCCGCGGCGGCCAGCACCGCGCCGCCCAGGCTGGCCCGGACCGGCCCGTCCGGGCAGAGCACGGTGCAGATCCCGCGGTCGACCCGGGCCACCCGGCCCGGGCGGTGGTCGGTGCGCCGTCGTACGTGGGCCGCCCAGTCGGCGTCCCAGCCGAGGGCGGTCAGATCGAGTGTCATGGTGTCCTCATCGGTGTCGAGGGGGTTCATGGCGGAACACGGGTGCTACGACCGGCATGCTCACCACCTCCGCTCCGACTCCCGGTGCCGCGTTCGACGCCGACGGTAGGGGGCGCACCGACGCGCCGAAAGCGATTTCCCCGGCGACGCGGCGGCGCCGGACCGTTAGGGTCTTTCCGTGAGCGCGAGGAGTGAGCCGATCCTGCGAGCCCCGCAGTCGCGAATCGAGGTGGCGCCGTGACCACCGATCCGCTGCTGCTGACCGGCGAGGTGGCCGACGCCACGGCCCGGCTGCTGCACACCGCGGCCGCGTTCGACGCCGCCGACGTCGCCGCCGCGTCCCTGCTGCCGCGTTGGACCCGCGGACACGTGCTGACCCACCTGGCCCGCAACGCCGACGGCTTCGTCAACCTGCTCACCGCCGCGCGCACCGGCGAACCCATCCCGATGTACGCCAGCGCCGACGCCCGCGCCGCCGACATCGAGGCCGGGGCCGGCCGTACGCCGGGCGACCTCCGCGACGACCTGCGCCGCAGCGCGGAGCGCTTCGCCGCAGCGGTCGACGCGATGCCGGTCGAGGCGTGGGCGGCCACCGTGGAGACCCGGCGCGGCCCGTGGCCGGCGGCCCTGCTGGTCTGGGGGCGGCTGCGGGAGATCGAGGTGCACCATGTCGACCTGGCCGCCGGCTACCGGCCGACCGACTGGACGGATGCGTTCGCCCAGCGGCTGCTGCACGAGGTGGCGGCCGGGCTGGACGGCAATTCCGAGGCGCCGGCCATGGTGCTGCGGTTCGACGGCGTCCGCCAGGAGCTCGTCGTGGGCGAGCCCGAGGGGGCGCCGACGATCACCGGCCCCGCGCCGGAACTCGCCGCCTGGCTGATCGGGCGCAGCGCCGGCGAGGTGCTCACCGTCACCCCCGACGGCCCCCTGCCGACCCCACCGGAATGGATATAGAAGTGGTCATGCCCTACACCGGAGACGTCACGCCCGGCGGCGCGCCGGCCGTCCGCGAACTCGACCGGCTCACCGTCACCAAGGTGTCGGTGGGGCCGATGGACAACAACGCCTACCTGCTGCGCTGCCGAAACAGTGGCGAGCAGGTGCTGATCGACGCCGCGAACGAGGCGCCCCGCCTGCTCGACCTGGTCGGCGACGGCGGCCTGGCCGCGGTGGTCACCACGCACCGGCACATGGACCACTGGGTGGCCCTGGAGGAGGTGGTCGCCAAGACCGGCGCCCGAGCGCTGGTGCACGCCGACGACGCCGAGGGGCTGCCGATCGAGGCCGAGCCGCTGCGCGAGGGCGACACGGTCGCCGTCGGTGACTGCGCCCTGGAGGTGATCCACCTCAAGGGCCACACCCCGGGCTCGATCGCGCTGCTCTACCGGGACCCGTCCGGCGTCCCGCACCTGTTCACCGGCGACAGCCTGTTTCCCGGCGGGGTCGGCAACACCGACCAGGACCCGGACCGGTTCGGGCAGCTCGTCGACGACGTCGAGCACAAGCTGTTCGACCGGCTGCCGGACGAGACCTGGTTCTACCCGGGGCACGGCAAGGACAGCACCCTCGGCGCCGAGCGGCCCGCGCTGCCGCAGTGGCGGGCCCGCGGCTGGTGAGCTGCCCGCCGGGGCGGTCCTGGCTGGTCGCCAGCGCCGGTCAGGACCCCCGTCGGTCCCTGACCGGCCTGGTCAGGAGGCGATGCCGGCGCCGGTCACCGCGCGCAGCCGGCGCCGGGTGACGAGCAGCACCGGACCGGCGAGCAGCAGGCCGACCGCCATGGTGAGCACCGTCGGGTTCGGCGCCCCGGGCAGCAGACCGGTCACCGCCCGCGCGGTGGTGCCGAGGGCCACGTACACACCGGCCCAGAGCGCCGCGCCGAGCGCCGCGCAGGACACGAACTTGCGGTACGGCATGCGCAGTCCGCCGGCGGCCAGGGGCAGCAGCGCGTTGAACACCGGCAGGAACGGCGCCACCAGCACCATCCGGCCGCCGCCGCGGCGCAGGATCGCCTCGGCCGCGACCCAGCGCGACTCGCCGATCCAGTCACCCACCCGGCTGCGCCGCAGCCGCTCGCCCCAGCGCCGCCCGGCCAGGAAACTCAGCGACCAGCCGGCGAGGCAGCCGGCCACCACCGCCGCCACGGTGGCCAGCCCGGTCGTCGGCCGGCCCGCGGCGACCGCGGCGAGGACGGCGGCATCGCCGGGCACCAGCACCCCGAGCAGCGGTACGGCGTCGGCCAGCATGACCATGCCCAGCATCCCCATCAGCAGGCTGGTGGGGAGCTCCCCGACCTCGGCCAGCAGATCCGTCATGGCCCGTAGGCTACGGCCGCCGAACCGGACACACATCCGGCCGTCTCCCCCAGCGTCCCCTGATTCCGGCTCGGGGTCGTCCCCGAGCGGCGGGTCCGTCACCGGGGGCGCAGCACCTGCACCCGGCGTACCGGGGAGTCGACCGAGGGCTCGGTGGTGGGCACCGGGTAGCTGGTCACCACCTCCAGCCGGTCGGGTGGCAGGTGCCCCCGGTCCGGGTCGCCGACCAGCACCTCGACGCCCCGGTCGGCGGCACGTTGGAGGAACGGCAGCACCCGCTCGGCCAGCGCCGCCTCGTAGAGGATGTCGCCGGCCAGCAGCAGGTCGGTGGGCACCATGGCGTCCAGCAGGTCGTCACCGGTGGCCGCCACGGCCACCTGGTTGGCCCGCGCGTTGACCGTGACGGCGGCGACCGCGAACGGGTCGATGTCGTTGGCGACCACGCGCTCGGCGCCGGCGAGCGCGGCGGCGATGGCCACCAACCCGGAGCCGGCGGCCAGATCGAGCACCCGCCGGCCGGCGGCCAGCTCGGGGTGGTCGAGCAGGTGGCGGGCCAGCGCCTGGCCGCCGGCCCAGACCGAGGCCCAGTAGGGCGGCGGCAGCGAGCGGCCGGCCGTCGCCTCCATCCGGGCCCACCAGACGATCGCGTCCTCGGCGAGGTGCAGCCGTACCTCGGGCACGAACGGCGGGGCAACCAGGCGGAGGCGGTCCAGGCCGCCGCCGGGCGCGGCGATCTCCCGTTCCAGGTCGGCCAGCGCCGTCTGTGCCCTCACCGGGGCAAGCATGCCGGGCCCCGACCGGTCGCGGAGGTATTTTCCCGCTCGGGTTGTATTAACGAGCCACGCCGGCACTTCCGCCAGCAGATCCCGGTTCTGGCGGTTAGTGTCGGGAAGGTACAGGGCGATCACCGGCCGCGGCCGGTGGTCAGCCGCTTTGAACAGGGAGAGACGCATGGCAACCGGCACGGTCAAGTGGTTCAACTCGGAAAAGGGCTTCGGCTTCATCGAACAGGACGGCGGAGGGCCGGACGTGTTCGTCCACTACTCGGCCATCCAGAGCGGCGGCTACCGCGAGCTGCAGGAGGGCCAGAAGGTCGAGTTCGAGGTGACCCAGGGGCAGAAGGGCCCGCAGGCGGACAACGTCCGCCCGCTGTAGGTCCGTGCCAGCGGCGGCGGTCGGGCTTCCGGCCGCCGCCGCAGCCCATGCTCAGACCGGCGACGCCGGCAGGTCACGGCGCCGTCGCAGCGGCCCGACCAGCAGGATCAGCGGGGTCAGCGCCAGCCAGCCGGTCATCACCTGGATCGCCCTGGCCGGCCCCCACGCCGCGCCCAGCACGCCGGCCAGCACGGCGGCCAGCGGGATGGTCCCGTAGTTCAGCAGCTGCATGCTCACCGTCACCCGCCCGAGCAACGCGTGCGGGGTGTACGTCTGCCGGAAACTGCCCTTGACCACGTTGCCCACGGCTACTCCCAGGCTGACCAGCGCGCCGCCGAGCACGAGCCAGGCCACCCGCGGGCCCGGGCCCGCCAGCGGGATGAGCAGCGCCGGCGGGCCGGTGAGCACGGCGGCGAACAGCAACGCGCGGGCGGAGCCGAGCCGGCGGGCGAGCACGCCGGCCAGGCCCGCGCCGACGATCCCGCCCACACTGGCCAGTCCGATCAGCAGGCCCACCAGGCCGGCCGGCAACCCCGCGGAGCGGACCAGGAAGACCACGAGGACGGCCTGGTAGCCGGTGAGCCCGATGTTGCTGGCCGCCCCGAACACGGTCAGGACCCGCAGGTACGGGTCCCGGACGACGAACCGCAGCCCGTCCGCCACCTCGCGCCTCAGCGAGGGTGGTCCGTCGGGGCGGCCGGGTCGCGGCTCGACCGTCCGGATGCGCCCCAGGCAGGCGGCGGAGACCAGGAAGCTCAGCGCGTCGAGCAGCACCGCGGTCACCGCACCGGCGAGCTGGGCGATCAGGCCGGCCAGCCCGGGGCCGACGAGGTAGCTCGCGGTCTGCGTGGCGTGCAGCTTCGCGTTCCCCTCCGACACCTCCTCGGGCCGCAGCAGGGTGGGCAGGTAGACCTGGTCGGCGGTTTCGAAGAAGACCCGGGCCAGGCCGGCGCCCAGCGCCACCACGAGGAGTTGGGCGACGGTGAGCACGTCGAGCACGGCGGCCACCGGGACGCTGAGGAACAGCGCCGCCGAAACCAGGTCCGCGGCGATCATCACCGGTCGGCGGCGGACCCGGTCCACCCAGGCCCCGGCGGGCAGGCCGACCAGCAGCCACGGCAGCCAGGCCGCCGCGGTGAGGACCGCCACCTGGAACGTGGTCGCGTCCAGCACCGCCACCGCGGCCAGCGGCAGCGCCACGGCGGTCACGTTGCTGCCGACGGCGCTGACCGTCTGGCCGGCCCAGAGCAGCCGGAAGTCACGGTGCCGGAACAGGCCGCCGCGTCGCCGCGCCTCGCGCACGGGTGTGGTCGTACCGGCGGGCGCGGCCTCGGCCGGGCGGGCGGTCACGGCTGCCCGGGGACGCCGTGCGCGAACAGGAAGACCGGCTCGCGTCGCCGCCCGTCGTCCGGGACCGGCCGCTCGGCCCAGCGGGCGAACAGCTCGGTCACCTCGCGCCCCAGCTCGGCGAGTTCCTCGGGTGTCAGGTGCAGCCAGCGGTCGGTGCTGAACGGCCCCTCGCCCCAGGCGGCGTGGGCCTCGTCGGCTGCGGCGTGCCAGGCGCGGACGAGGGCGACGTGGCGGTCCAGGTTGAGCGAGGTGGCGGCGTCGGCCACCGCTCGGGCGGCGGGGTCGGCGTCGAAGTCGGCGTTGGACCAGCGCACGGCGCGGGAGCGCAACCGCCACCAGCGCTCCCGGCGGTCCCGGGCCAGTTCGGGTGCCTCGTCCACCAGCTCGGCGGCGGCCAGCACCTTCAGGTGGTGGCTGACGTTCGCCGGCGCCTGGCCGGTCCGCTCGGCGAGCAGGCCGACGGTCGACGGACCGTGGACCTTGAGCACGTCCATGAGGCGGCGACGCAACGGATGGGCGAGCGCCGCGAGGACGCGGGAGTCGGTGACGTGTCGGACGTCGGAATTCTCCACGGGGAGACTCTGGCATCCGCAAGAGCGGTTGCGCAAGAGTCATTGCGGGAATGCTCGGGGCGCCGGTCGCGCCGCGCTACAGCCGCCGCGCCCGGCCGGCGCCCCGGTCAGGAGGTCAGCCGCCGGGACTGACCTCATCGCGGGGGTCTTGCGATAGACGTACTTGCGGGCGCATTTGCCGCAAGAAGCGCTAACGCGTGAGATCGCTTCGGTCGACCGACTCCAAACAGGGGTAGGGCTCGATCCAGCGCCTCGCCTCGGTCGGCTACCAGTGGGCCTTCCACGCCCTGACCACCTCACCCGGTGCCCTGGCCCACTACCGCCGCCAGCGAGATGGCGGCTGCTGGAATGCCGCCGCGCAACGCAACATGTTCAACCGGGTGCTCGGCATCCTCCATCACTGCCTGACCACCGGACAGCCCTAGAAACCAGAGCCTTTCCCCCGCGGGCACCGGCATATCCGACAACCCACAGCCCGGAAACAGCGGCCACACCCGCCAACCGTGGGCGCTGCCCCACACGCCGGCCCTCCAAGGAGCCGCCGGTTGACATATACCCCGGTGGGAGGTCTCAGAGATGGGCCGGGGCACCCGAGCTACGGGCCAAATCCCCAAGACGTTTGCACCTCGGTGAACAGGTTGAAAGCGTCGCCGACTCGGAAGGCACCGTTGCTCGCGGGGGCGCTTCGGCGAGACACCCACGTATGGCAGCGCGCCCCATCCTGCTTGTGGCGTCCGGTACCAGAACCGCGGCGAACTCGACTTCGATCCAGTTCAGCCAGGACGCGTAGGTTGGTAGGAACACCAGGTCTATCCGGTTGGCGGCGCAGCAGGCGCGAACCTCGGGGTGCTTGTGCGGCGAGAAGTTGTCCACGATCAGGTAGAGGCGCTGCTCGGGCCAGCGGCGGCGCAGCACCTTGAGGAAGCTGAGGAACTCGCGCCAGCGTTTGCGGTCGCGGATGCGGTAATGCAGCCGTCCGGTGGCCAGGTCGAGGGCGGCGATCATGTGCCGCACGCCCTGGTCGCGGGTGTAGGTGGCCCGCAGCCGCACCGGCTGCCCATGGGGTCGCCAGGCGCGGCCGGGGCGGGGTTTGCAGGCTCAACGGACCGAACTCGTCGACGCAGATCGCCCGCCCGCCGGCGGGTGGGTGGTCGTAGAGGTCCAGGATCCGGCGCATCTTGTTCGTGAAGTCGGGGTTGGTGCTGGCCTTCCATGTCTTGGTGGCCTGCCACGACACCCCGCGCTCGCGCAGGATCCGCCGGATCGTCTCGACGCTGATCGCCGCGACGCAGCCGGCCTCGATCAGGTAGTCGCGCAGCTTGGCAAGCGACCAGCAGGAGAACGGCCGGCCGACGAAACGGGGGCCGCACCGGGCGATGACACAGATCCGGTCACGGGTCTGCTCATCGATCCGTCTCGGTGCGCCCCCGCTCCATTTTGGCCCAGCGCGTCGAACCCCCGATCGTTGAACGCGTGGATCACGTCCCGCACGTAGTCCTCGCTGGTCTTGAGCAGGTGGGCGATGTCCGGGGCTGGCTGTCCCTGGGCGGACATCAGCACCACGATCGCCCGCCGCAGCTTCACCGGGTCCTTCGCCGTCCGGCTGATCCGCTGTAACCGCTGACCCTCAGCCATCGACACCTGCCGGACAAACACCTCCGGGCGCTACCCACCCGGCACCACCTCCCACATACGTTGGGAGACAGCCTGCCCGACAGGTACTCAGAACCGACGGATTAAACGATCAACGTTCAAAGACGAGACACTAGTAGCCACGCTTCAACCTCAGATATAGACCGCTAGCAAGGTCGACGAAGCCGGGGTGGCCGTTGTAATGACGCAGCACTTCCTGGAGCCGGTCACTATCCGGCATCCCGTACTCCTCATCAACCGGAATCTGCGCATTCTTCAAATAATTCTCGATCGCGAGATCAATCGACTCCTCGTCTGATATTGGCGTCGGCGACGTAACTTGCATTACCCCATAGGAGCCGCGCGGGAAAAATCGTCCCTTCACATACTCAAGCCTTCGGAACCAATGCGGTCGCTGAAGATTCTCTGCGTAGAGTACTGCCAGAACCAGATCCTCGTCTGCACCAGCCTCTTTGGCTTTCTGCTGCGCATGGTCGACCAATCTCCGAGGCGCTTCTCGAACCGCGATGTCGTACAGGTCGCCTGCCTGATGACGCATGCGAGTTGCATCGAGGACGACTACGCCCAATACCGCTACGAAGACGGCCGTCCAGATCGCCTTGAAGAATTCGTCGATGGGAGGAACCACGAACCCGAATGGCCCGGGGCCGAGCCCACCAAGAAGAGCCGCAGCAATAGACAAGGCCGCGAGCGAAAATTGCAGGAGAGCGTCCGGTCCCCACGCATGGCGCCAACTGTTCCGAAGCGCGCTAACCATGGGAAGCCCATGATTCAGGAAGCTGTGGCCTAGTCCGATTATCAGGGCAGTCAAGAATCCTACAGATTTTTCCCTGTGGGCCATCGTAGACATGAGCAATGAGACGAGGTAAACCGGAGAGAGAATGAAAAGTAGGTACCTCTGAACCGACCTATTGACCACCAGACCGAAGCTTCGTGTCATGGTTACGTAGTTTGATGGCCACTCTAGCCGCACGGCCCTGTAGAAGACGTGCAGCAGCCCGACGCCAAGCAGCCCAAAGAGAACGGCGCTAGAGATCTGCCTCATTGACCACAGCTCCTAGAGCAAGGGCCGTCATGCCCATACGAGCGACTCGGCCACGTCGCGAGGGGGGAGCCCAGTGCGAAGGGAGAGTTCATCATGGCTGGCACAGTAGACAGCAAGAAGCCGGGGTGTTGCCCCGGCGGTGGCGAGCCCCACAGAGGTAGTTGCGCCAGCGGGATCAGACGGCGGTGTGCCACTGCGTGCCAGCAAGTGGTGGCTCGAACGGGCACGCGGGTCGCCCGCATCCCCGCCACGAGTAGGAATTTGGGGCATCTTGGGGCGGTGATCTTCGTCCTTAGTGGTGCACCGCGCCGGGCAGTTGCCCCGAGGATATCCACGCCCACCGAGAACTGCCCAGGTCAGAGGCACTATCTGGAACTACGGGCAACCTGTGGACGGTGGCTGCGCCAGGGGGAGCACAATGGCCGACGGATGCGCCGGGTCGTGCAGGATCTCCCGCCAGCCAGCACGAAGAGTAACGGCAGTGCCGAGCGGCTCGCCCGTGCCCGGGTTCCGCGCGTAGCGCGGGTGGGCGCCGCCGGAGACCTGGACGCGCAGCCGGTGCCCGGGCGCGAAGCGGTGCGCGATCGGCCAGAGGGTGACCGGCACCCGAACCACGCCGGAGGGATCCGTCGGGAAGCGGCCGGGAGCGACCCGCACCAGACCGTCGCAGACGTTCCAGGACCGGCCCCGGCGGTCCACGTCGCAGAGCCGCACGAAGACGTCCAGGTAGGACAGCTCGCTGCGGACGTGGACCTCGGCGCGGACCGGGCCGACCACCTCGACCGGCGCGTCCAGCGCAGCGCTGGTGTACGTCAGCACGTCCGCCCGGGCCTCCACGGGCCGGTTGTCCACCGCACCGGCCCGCTGGGCGACCAGCAGCGGGCCACCGAGCGACGGCGTGGGGTCGGCCGGGTCGTACCAGATCCGGTCGGGCGGGGACGAGGGCGCGGCGGCGGTGCCGAGGGCCCGGCCGGGGTGCAGGTGCCACCGGATCGGCACCGCCGGTGGGGGCCAGTCCGGCAGGTCCCGCCAGCCGCCGCCGTCGCCGCCGACATGCACCCGGACCGGGGCACGGCGCGGCCCCGGACGGCCGGCCAGGTGCTCGTCGAGCCAGTCGAGGCCCTCCCGGATGGACGCCACGAGCAGGCCCGGACTGCCGTGGGTCCACGGTCCGACAATCAGCCGGAGCCGGGCGCCGGCCGCGCGGAGCCGGGCGTAGTCGTCGAGCTGGGCGGGGAGGAAGATGTCCTGCCAGCCGCTGACCATCGCCACCGGGGCACGTACCTCGGCGATCCGGTTTCCGAAGACCCGGGGGCGCCAGTAGTCGGCGTCGGGGGTGTGGTGGCGCAGCCACTCCTGGAAGAACGGCACGGTCACTCCGGTGGCGATGCGGTCGGCCTCCGCCAGCGGCAGGTGGGCAAGTGCCCGGGCCAGCCGGGGCTGCCCCCGCTTCAGCTCCCACTGCCGCACCAGCCACGGCACGGTCTGCGCCTGGAGCAGTTCCGCCCAGGTCAGCACGGTGTCCAGCGCGAACGACTCCCCCGCGTACGTCGAGTCCCGGGTGGCCGACGCGGTCACCACGGCGACCAGCGCGCGCAGCTCGTCGGCCGCCTCGGCGGCGAGCGCCCACTGCACGAAGCCCTGGTAGCTGGCGCCGAACATGCCGAATGCCCCGGACCACCAACGCTGCCGACGCAGCCAGTCGAGGGTGTCCAGGCCGTCGTCGCGCTCGTGCACCAGCGGGGCGAACTCACCGCCGGATCCGAACGTGCCCCGGCAGGACTGGATCACCACGTGGAAGCCACGTTCGGCGGTGAGCCGACCCAGCAGCCGCGTCGGCCCGCCCCGCCCGTACGGCGTGCGGATGAGCACGGTGGGCGCGCCCGGCAGGTCCGGGGCGTAGTGGTCGGTGCGGAGGATGACGCCGTCGCGGACCCGGACCGGGATGTCCCGGGCCACCGCGATCCGCCGGGTCCGGGCGGCGGGCAACCGCAGCGCCGCGGTGACCAGCCGGGTGACGAGCCGATCCACGGTCACTCGGCGGCGCGCTCCGGGGCGGCCAGATCGGAGGCAGCCGCCCGCCGGGACGGCTCACCCCTGGCCGCCCGGACGGCGTCCCGGTGCTCCCGCATCGACACCACCATCTCGGCCATGAACCGGTGCACGACCTCCAACTCCCCGTCGCTGAACCGGGCCATCACCTCGTCGGTGCGCCGGCCGAGCGGGGCGAAGAAGCTACGGGCCAGGGCGGCACCCTGGTCGGCGTAGCGCAGGAACACCTTGCGCCGGTCGACGGTGTCCCGGTCGCGCCGGATGTGACCGGCCCGTTCCAGGCGGTCGATCAGCGCGGTCACCGAGCCGGAGGAGAGGTCGAGGCGCTCGCCGAGCCGTCCCGGGGTGATCGGGTCACCCAGCAGCTCGGCGTCCATCACCGCGAACAGCGCCTGCAGGTCGGTGGCGTTGAGCCCGTGCATGCCGGCGAACGCATGCCCGACCTGCTGCGCGTCCACCGAGTAGCGCCGCAGGTCGTTGGTGATGTCCCCGATCATCTGCCCGCGCCGGTCGTCCCGCCGCCGGTACATGCTCTGCGCTGCCACGTCTCGCCGATGCCCCCTGTCCGCGCGGCCCGGTTGCAGCATAGAGCAGCCACCGATAATCTCGGCCATCGAGATACTCGACAGGCAAGAGTCGCCCCCGCAACGACCACCTGAGGCATCCCATGTCACTGCTCACCCGCGTCGCCCGGGGCCGGCTGGCCGCCTGGCTCACCGTGGCCGCCGCGCTCGTCGTCGGGGCGGTCGTCTTCGGGCTGCCCACGCCCGACAACCCCGCACCCGTCTCCACCACCGGCCTGTCCGTGCGGTGGGAGTCGACCCAGGTCGAACGCCTCCAGGAGCAGCTGCCGTCCAGCGACGTCCAGCCCGCCGTCGTCGTGGTCAGCCGCGACGACCGGGCCCCGCTGGCCGAGTCCGACCGGGCCGCCCTCGCCGAAGCATCGGCCGCGCTCGGCCGGCTCGCCGCCGGCGGCCAGGTCGGCCCGGCGCAGCTGTCCCCCGACGGCACCGTGGCGCTCGTCGCCGTACCGCTGTCCACCGCCGGCGGTCAGCCGGCCGTACTCGACGAGGTCGCCCAGCTGCGCACCGCCCTGGCCGGCCTGCCCGACGCGCTGACCGTGCAGGTGACCGGCGCGCCGGCCGTCACCGCGGACCTCACCAAGGTCTTCGAGGGCGCGGACGTCACGTTGCTCGCGGTGACCGCCGCCGTCGTCGCGCTGCTGCTGCTCGTCACCTACCGCAGCCCGTTCCTGTGGATCGTGCCGCTGCTGGTGGTCGCCGCGACCGAGCAGCTCACCCTGCGCGCCGTCGACACGATCGTGCCGGCGGTCGGGATCCACCTCCAGCAGGGCCAGGTCACCGGGATCGCGAGCGTTCTCGTGTTCGGCGCCGCCACCGACTACGCCCTGCTGCTGATCGCCCGCTACCGCGAGGAACTGCGCCGCGAGGAGGACCGGTTCACCGCGATGCGGGCCGCCCTGCGCCGCACCGCCGAACCGATCCTGGCCAGCGGCGCCGCCGTCGTCCTCGGCGTGCTCACCCTGCTGCTGTCCGAGCAGGAGACCAACCGCGCCCTCGCGGTCGCCTGCGCCACCGGTGTCGTGTTCGCCATGCTCTCGGCGCTGTTCGTGCTCCCCGCCGCCCTGGTGATCTTCGGGCGGGGACTGTTCTGGCCGTTCGTACCCCGGGTCGGCAGCCGGCCGCGGGAAGGCCGGCTCTGGGGCCGGCTCGGCGCCGCCGTCGTCCGCCGGCCGGTGCCGGTCGCGGCACTCGCCACGCTGCTCCTCGCCGGCCTGGCCCTGGGCGGCCTCGGTGTCCGCACCGGCCTGTCGGAGACCGAGCGGTTCCGGGTGAAGCCGGAGGCGGTGGCCGGGGCGGAGATCCTCGCCCGGGCCTTCCCCGCCGGAGCCACCCAACCGGTCGCCGTGCTCACCAACCCCGGCGCGGCGCAGGCCGTCGTGGCCGCCGCCACCGCGGTCGACGGGGTCGCCTCCGCCCGGCCCGGCCCCGCCGGCGACCGGGTCGCCCAGGTCGACGTGGTGTTCGCGGCGGAGCCCGGCACCGCCGCCTCGGACCGCGCCGTGGCGGCGCTGCGCGACGCCGTCACCGCCGTGCCCCACTCCGCGCCGCCCACGGTCGCTGGCGCGGACCCCCCGGACGGCGCGGTGGTCGGCGGTACGGTTGCCGCCACCTACGACTCGGACCGGGCGAACAGCAAGGACCTGCGACTGATCCTGCCGGTCATCCTGCTGCTCGTCGGGGCGGTGCTGGTGCTGCTGCTCCGCGGCCTGCTGGCCCCCGTCCTGCTGGTGCTCACCGTGATCGCCTCGTTCTTCGCCAGCCTCGGCGCGGCGTGGCTGCTCTTCGACCGGGTGCTGGACCTTCCGGCGCTGGACAGCGGCGTGCTGCTGCTGGCCTTCGTGTTCCTGGTGGCCCTCGGCGTGGACTACAACATCTTCCTGGTCACCCGGGCCCGGGAGGACGCCCGCCACACCGGCACCCGCGACGGCATGCTCTCCGCGCTGCGGGTCACCGGCGGGGTCATCACCAGCGCCGGTGTGCTGCTCGCCGCGGTCTTCGCCGTGCTCGGGGTGCTCCCGCTGATCACGCTCACCCAGATCGGGATCATCGTCTGCGTCGGCGTGCTGCTGGACACGCTGCTGGTCCGGACGGTGCTGGTCCCGGCGCTGGCGTTCGCGCTCGGCGACCGGTTCTGGTGGCCGGGCCGGATCCGCCGCGAGGCCGCCGCCTCGGGGCAGCGGGGCCGGGCGCCCGCGGCGGCGGTCACCGCCCGCGACTGACCTGCCGAAGCGGCGGCGAGGGGCCCCGGACGGGGCCCCTCGCTCGTCAGCTCAGAAGCTGAGGCATTCGCACGTGTTCATCAACTCCCGCACGTTGTACACGTACCCCGGGTTGGGGATGGTGAGCGGCTGACCCTCCCGGGCCACCGCGTTGTGCCCGTAGTTGTACGCCGAGATGATGGCGTTGAGCAGGCACGAGTTCAGCTCGCTGGTGCACAGCGAGGTGTCCAGCCGGTAGTCCGACTCGAAGTACATGTCGCCGATGTACTTGGTGAGCCAGGCGAGGTAGTTCGCGCCCAGGTACGCGTTGTCCCGGTAGTTGTTGATGTCGTACGACTGACCGAAGCGCTGGTTCATCCAGTCCGCGGTGGCCGGCATGACCTGCATCAGCCCGATCCCACCGTCGCAGGCCACGATGTTGGACTGCCAGCCGCTCTCCTGCCAGGCGGTGGCCTTGACCAGATTGAGCGGGATCTTGATGGCCGGCGCTGAGGTCGGCCAGTAGGTCTTCGCGGCCGCATCGGACAGGGCGGCCTTCACCTGGCTGCGGGTCGCCTGGGTGCCCCGGTAACTGGGCTTGCAGCCACTCGGCGCCGGCTTCGGCGGTGGCGGCGGGACCTTCGTCTCCGTCGGTGGCTTGGGCTTGGCCAACGGGCCGGTGGTGGTCCGGGTGGGCTTAGGCTTCGCTTTCGCCGTCGGCGTGGCGCTCGGGCTGGCCTTGCTGGGCGCCACGCCCATCGCCTCGACCGCCGGCGGCGCCTCGCTCGGCTCGTCGGCCGGCGCCTCCACGGGCACCTCGCCGGGCAGATCGACGGCCACCCCCCGAGGCGGGCGCTGCTCACCACCGCATCCGCTGATCCCGACCGCCAGCAGCAGCGCGGTGGCCGCCGTGGCCCACCGGCCGATTCCTCGACGCATCCGATCCTCCCCCATGGCTGTCCGCCGCACCCTAGCAAGGATCGATGGGGCGCCGGGGTACCCGCGGCGCCGCCCCGGACGAGTGCGGCCCCTGCGGGCCTGCCCGGGGCGGCGGCTCCCCCGTGCCCTCAGACTCCTCCGTGGGCAGCGGATCGCCCACGCCGACCGCCCGGTCCCGGGTGGCCCAGGCGACCATGAACACCGTGGTCCAGGCCACGCCGAGCAGCACGGATGTGGCGGTGCCACTGGCCGTGCTCCACCCCAGATAGAGGCGGGCGCCACCGACGGCCAGCACGCCCGAGACAGCACCCGTCCACACCGCCACGGCCGCCGGCCAGCGCGCGCCCCTCGACAGCAGCCAGGCCAGCGTGCCGAAACCCGCGGTCACCACCGCGTTCTGGGCGGGGAAGAGGGCCCCGTCGCCGCCCGGGCCGGTCAGGTCGGCGACCACGGCCAGCACCACCAGCGGCACGAACGCGCCCACCGTGCCGAGCACGCTGAGCAGGTCCGCCCGCCGGGGCGGTTTCCGCCAGGCCAGCACCGCCGCGACGACCGCCACCGCGGCGATCAGGACCGACCCGCGCAGCACCGAGACCACCACCAGCGCCGCATCCACCACCCCGGGGGTACGTCGGGCGGCAAACCAGTGCGCGATGAACCCGTCGACCACCCCGAGCCCACTGTGCCGGACCACCGCCTCCAGCAGCACGGCGACGGCCAGCCCGACGGTGAAGAGCAGCAGCAGGCCGACGACGAGGTTGAGCAGCAACGTCCAGGCCGGCCCGACCCGCGCGGTGACCAGGAGAAACAGCACCCCGTAGCGGGCGCGCAGCCAGCGGACCGGAGGCAGGGCGGCCGCCCGGGCGGCCAGCGCCCGCGCCGGGTCGGGGTTGCGGCCGAGCCAGCGGCCGGCCAGCACCACCCCGACCAGGCACAACAGCAGGAGCAGCACCGCGCCGGTGGCCCGCCCGAGCAGCCGGGACACCTGCTCGTACGACTCACCGGCGACGTAACCGGCCAACACGGACGCGCCGACCCAGCTGACCACCCCGGCCAGGTTCCACGGTGCGAACCGCCGGTACGGCAGACCCGCCGCGCCGGCCAGCCGGGGGGCCAGGGTGCGGACGAAAGGCACCCAGCGGGCGACCAGGACACCGCGACCGCCGAGCCGGCCGAGCAGGGAGTCGGCCCGCCCCCAGCGGTCGGCGCCGATCCGGGCGCCGAGGCCGGAGGCGCGCAGCCGAGGCCCGTACCGGCGGCCGGCACGGAAGGCCAGTGTGTCTCCGGTCACGGCGGCGGCCATCATCGCCAGCAGCGTAGGGGCGAGCCGTAGCGTCCCCGCGTACGCTAGGAACCCGACCAGCAGCAGGGTCGCCTCTCCCGGCACCAGCAGTCCGAAGATCACCGCGGTCTCGCCCGCGACGATCATCGCGGCGACCAGGTAGATCAGCAGGGGCGACAGGCCCTGCAGCCACGTCAGCAGGTCAGGCATCCGGTCCCCCGCACGGGGCCCAGCATGCCAGCCGACGAAACGGTCGGGACAGCAGTTTCGGCAGAGATCCGGGCCATCCAAGGGTGACCCCGAACGACCCACGGCAACCGCAGACAGGAGTATGGAGGGTATGCAGCTACGCACCGACCTCCGCAACGTCGCCATCATCGCCCACGTCGACCACGGCAAAACGACCCTGGTCGACGCCATGTTGCGGCAGGCCGGCGCCTACGGCGCCCGCGGTGAGGTCACCGAGCGGGTCATGGACTCGATGGACCTCGAACGGGAAAAGGGCATCACCATCCTCGCCAAGAACACCGGCGTGCGGTACATGCCGGCGGACGGGTCCGAGCCGGTGACCATCAACATCATCGACACCCCCGGCCACGCCGACTTCGGCGGCGAGGTCGAACGCGGCCTGACCATGGTCGACGGCGTGGTGCTGCTGGTCGACGCCAGCGAGGGCCCACTGCCGCAGACCCGGTTCGTGCTCCGCAAGGCCCTCAAGGCCCGGCTGCCGATCATCCTGGTGATCAACAAGGTGGACCGCCCCGACGCCCGGATCAAGGAGGTCGTGGACGAGGCCTACGAGCTCTTCCTCGACCTGGACGCCGACGAGGAGCAGATCGACTTCCCGATCGTCTACGCCTGCGCCCGCGACGGCATCGCCTCCCTGACCCAGCCCGCCGACGGCGCGGTGCCCAACGACAGCCACAACCTGGAGCCGCTGTTCCGCACCCTGCTCGACACCATCCCGCCGCCCGCGTACAACGAGGATGCGCCGCTGCAGGCGCACGTCACCAACCTCGACGCCTCGCCGTTCCTCGGCCGGCTGGCGCTGTGCCGGGTCCGCCAGGGCACCATCAGCAAGGGCCAGTCCGTGGCCTGGTGCCGCACCGACGGCAGCACCCAGCGGGTCCGCATCTCCGAGCTGCTGATGACCGAGGGCCTGGAGCGCAAGCCGGCCGAATCCGCCGGCCCGGGCGACATCATCGCCGTCGCCGGCATCCCGGAAATCATGATCGGTGAGACGCTCGCCGACGCGGAGAACCCGACGCCACTGCCGCTGATCACCGTCGACGAGCCGGCCATCTCGATGACCATCGGCACCAACACCTCGCCGCTCGTCGGCCGGGTCAAGGGCGCCAAGGTCACCGCCCGCATGGTCAAGGACCGGCTCGACAAGGAACTGATCGGCAACGTCTCGCTACGGGTGCTGCCCACCGAGCGCCCGGACGCCTGGGAGGTGCAGGGCCGCGGCGAGCTTGCGCTGGCCATCCTGGTCGAGCAGATGCGCCGCGAGCAGTACGAACTCACCGTCGGCAAGCCGCAGGTGGTCACCAAGGAGATCGACGGCCGCACCTGCGAGCCGGTCGAGCGGCTGACCATCGACGCCCCCGAGGAGTACCTGGGTGCGATCACCCAGCTCCTCGCGACCCGCAAGGGCCGGATGGAGCAGCTGGTCAACCACGGCACCGG
Organism: Micromonospora sp. SL4-19; assembly: GCF_047921475.1. Classification (NCBI taxonomy): domain Bacteria; kingdom Bacillati; phylum Actinomycetota; class Actinomycetes; order Micromonosporales; family Micromonosporaceae; genus Micromonospora; species Micromonospora sp. SL4-19. The sequence continues at coordinate 257,876 of NZ_JBLROB010000006.1, read as the reverse complement.
CTGGATCCGGATGGAGTGGCTGGTCCCGGCGCGTGGCCTGATCGGCTTCCGGACCGAGTTCCTCACCGAGACCCGGGGCACCGGCATCCTGCACCACGTCTTCGAGTCCTACGAGCCGTGGTTCGGCGAGCTGCGTACCCGCAACAACGGCTCGCTGGTCGCCGACCGGGCGGGCAGCGTCACCGCGTTCGCGATGACCAACCTGCAGGAGCGCGGCCAGCTCTTCGTCGAGCCGGGCACCGAGGTGTACGAGGGCATGATCGTCGGCGAGAACTCCCGCTCGGACGACATGGACGTCAACATCACCAAGGAGAAGAAGCTCACCAACATGCGCTCGTCGACCGCGGACGAGACCGAGAAGCTGATCCCGCCGCGCAAGCTGTCGCTGGAGCAGGCCCTCGAGTTCTGCCGCGAGGACGAGTGCGTCGAGGTGACCCCGGCCGCGGTCCGCATCCGCAAGGTGGTCCTCGACCAGACCCAGCGGGCCCGCACCGCCGCCCGCCGCAAGCACGCCGGCTGACCCCGACCCACCCGGAGCCCGGGCCGCCCACCCGGCGGCCCGGGCTCCCCCGTCTCCCCTGGCCCCGGCGAGGGCCGGTCCACCCCGGTCCCGCCGGTGGCGATGATCGGCTACGGTCACCGGCATGACCTGGGAGGAAATCGACGCGCACCTCGACAAGGTGCCCGGCACCGTCTCCGCGTACGTGGGGCGCCTGGGCGCCCGACCCACCTGGACCCGGCTACCCGACGACACCCACTACGCGGCCAGCACGATGAAGGTCGGCGTGCTGGTGGCGCTGCACCGCGCCGCCGAGGCCGGCCGGCTGAACCTGGACGAGCCGATCCCGGTACGCAACGACTTCGACTCCGCCGCGCCGGGCGCACCCCGATTCGCCTGCGCCCAGCACTACGACAACGACGACGCGGTCTGGGAGCGGCTCGGCGGCACCGCACCGCTGCGCTGGCTCGCGGAACGGATGATCACCCGGTCCAGCAACCTGGCCACCAACATCGTCATCGACCGCGTCGGGCTGCCCGGAGTGGCCGAGGCGTGGACGCTCGGCGGGGCGCGGCACAGCCTCACCGGCCGGGGCATCGAGGACTACGCCGCCCGGGACGTGGGCATCAACAACCTGGTCACCGCCGCCGACCTGGCCGCCCTGCTCAGCGAACTGGCCCTCGGCGCGCGCCGGCCCGGCCCGCTGGCCTCCCCGACCGGATGCGCGTCCATGCTGGACGTGCTGTTCGCCCAGGAACACCGCGAGGATCTCGCCGCCGGCCTGCCCGAGGGGACCCGGATCGCGCACAAGAACGGCTGGGTGCACGGCGTCCGGCACGGCGCCGGCGTGGTCTTCCCGGCCGACGCCCCGCCGTACGCGATCGTCGTCTGCACGACCACCGACCTGGCCGACGGCGGCCCGAGCGGCGAGGAGGTCGAGGACGACGCCTGCCGCCTGATCGCGAACGTCTCCGCGCAGGTGTGGGAGTCCCGGCACGACCTGACCGACTGACCGGCACCACCGGCCCGCCGACGCGGGCGTCGGCGGGCCGGCCGGCAGCCCCCTCAGTCCAGCAGGTTCCCGCGCAGCGCGGCGAGCATCTCGTCAGTCACCCCCAACCCGTCGCGCAGATACGCCCCGAACGAGCCGTGCACCCGCCGCACCTCGTCGTAGGCGGCATCCAGGTACTCCGGCCGCACCTCCAGCAGCGGACGCGCGGTCGCCGGGTCCAGGTCCGGGCGCTGGCGGCTCATCGCCGCGAGCAGCACCTCGCGCAGGCTCTCGGTCAGCTCGTTGTGCCGCAGGTAGTCGGCCCGGATCGCCGCCTCGTCCACCCCGAGGGCGGTGAGCAGCACCACCGACAGCCAACCGGTCCGGTCCTTGCCGGCCGAACAGTGGAACAACAGCGGCAGGTTGGCCCCGTCCGCGGCCACCCGCACCGCCGCCGCGAACCCGGTCCGCGCCGACTCCCCGGTCACGAACCACCGGTAGATCGTGGTCATCGCCGCCGGCATGCCCTCCCGGGCCAGTTCCTCGTACGCGCCCAGATCGTGACCGAGCAGCACCGCCGAGACGTACGTGAAGACCGGGTGAGCCGGGTCGTACACCGGCAGGTGCACCACCCGCGGCTCCCCGACGAGGCGGTCCGGCGGGGCGACCCGCTGCTCGGTGGCGTGCCGCAGGTCCACCACGCAGGCCGGCGCCAGCTTGCCCAGCACCGGAAGGTCCTCGTCGGTGAGCCGACCCAACGCGGCGGTGCGGATCAGCCGGCCCGCCCGGACCCGGCGTCCGTCCGGTGTGGGCAGACCACCCAGGTCACGGGCGTTCGGCGCGCCCACCAGCCCCCAGTCCAGTCCTGCCATCGGCCCTCCCCTGGTCCTCGGCATCTGGCTATAGAGTGCCGCACATGACCATCGCCGCGGTACGCACCCACCGGCTGTCCGCCCCCCTGCACACCCCGTTCGTCACCGCACTGCGCCGTACGACCACCGTGGACACCCTGGTCGTCGAGGTGGTCGACACCGACGGGCGGTCCGGGTTCGGCGAGGCCCCGCAGGTCTGGCAGGTCACCGGGGCGTCCATCGACGGGGCCGAGGCGTGCGTGCGGGACGTCCTCACGCCCGCGCTGACCGGACGGGACGCCGACGACCTCCAGGCCCGCTGCGCCGAGGTACGCCGCGCGGTGGTCGGCAACGAGTCCGCCAGGGCCGCCGTCGACGTCGCCCTGCACGACCTGGCCGCGCGGCGGCTCGGCGTACCCCTGGTGCGGCTGCTCGGCGGCACCGCGCTGCGGGTGCCGACGGACGTCACCCTGGCGGCCGGCGACGCGATAGACCTGGCCGCCGCCGCGAAGCAACGCCGGGCCGAGGGCTTCACCGTGCTCAAGCTGAAGGTCGGCACCGACGCCCGCGGCGACCTCGACCGGGTCCGCGCGGTCCGCGCCGCGGTCGGCCCGGACGTGCGCATCCGGCTGGACGCCAACCAGGGCTGGACGCCACGCGAGGCGGTCCGGGTCATCCGCGGCATCGAGGACGCGGGGCTCGACGTCGAACTGGTCGAGCAGCCGGTCCACCGCCGGGACCTGGACGGCCTCGCCTGGGTCAGCGACCGGGTCGACCTGCCGATCCTCGCCGACGAGTCGGTCTTCGACGTCCGCGACCTGGTCGAGGTGATCCGCCGCCGGGCTGCTGACATGGTGAACGTCAAGCTGGCCAAATGCGGCGGCCTGCACACCGCCCGGACGCTGCTCGACCTGGCCGCCGCCCACGGGATGGGCACGATCGTCGGCTCGATGATGGAGAGCCAGGTCGGCCTGGGCGCCGCGGCCAGCCTGGTCGCCGCGTACGGCACCAGCGCCATTTCCGACCTCGACGCCGCCTGGTGGCTGGCCTGGTCGCCGGTGCGCGGCGGCATCCGGTACGACGGCGCGAGCCTGATCCTCCCGGACGCCCCCGGCCTCGGCATCACCGGCCTGAGTGAAGCTAAGGTTCAGAGCAACGGTTGAGGCTCGTTGGAAATTTTCATAGGGTCGGCAGAGGAGGACACGACATGGGGGTGGACGTGGAGCTGCAACCCGGCCGCGAGGCCGTCGTCCGGGTCCCGGTGGCGACCCTCTGGAGTTCTCCGGAGGAGATCCGCCCGGTCGATCGCCCCGCCCTGACCGACACCCCGGACACCGCCGCCTGGATCGGCGGCATGGACCGCGACCAGCGGGTCGGCGAGTGTGTGCTCAGCCAGCTGCTACTCGGCGAACGGGTGCTCGTCACCGAGCTGCGCTCCGACGGCTGGGCCCACGTGGTCGCTCTCGAACAGCCCGCCCGGAAGCTCGACCACCGGGGCTATCCCGGCTGGCTGCCCACCGCCCAGCTGACCCCCGCGCCGGAGCCGGACCCGTCGGCCACCCCGCTGGTGGTCGACGCCACGCTCACCGCGCTGCGCTCCGCTCCGGACGGCCCGGTGGCGGTGCCCGCGGTGGTCCTCGGCACCCGCCTCGCCCCGGCCGGCCGCCCGGTGGACGGATGGCGGCCGGTTCACGTGCCCGGCCAGGCCGGGCCGCTCTGGGCCCCCGAGGGCGACGTCGTGCCGCTGCCCACCGAGCGGCCGGAGGCCAAGGAGGTGCTCGCCGTCGCCGAGCGACTGCGCGACCTGGTCTACGTCTGGGGCGGCGTCTCCAGCCACGGCATCGACTGCTCCGGGCTGGTGCACCTGGCCTGGCGGCGATACGGGGTGACCCTCCCCCGCGACGCCGACGACCAGGCCGAGGCGACCACTCCCCTGACGCTCGGCGAGGAGCACCCCGGCGACCTCTACCTCTTCGCCCGGCCGGGTCGCCGGATCCATCACATCGGCATCGTCAGCAGCGAGCCGCGCGGCGAGGTCCGGCGGATGCTGCACGCCTGCTACCTCCAACGCGAGGTGGTGGAGGAACGGCTCCCCCCCGACCGCGAGGCCACCCTGATCGGCGCCCACCGGGTCTGACCCGGTAGGCGAACGGGGCGCTCCCGTGGCCGGGAGCGCCCCATTTGCGCGAGGTCAGTGCCGGGCGGCGGCCAGCTCGCGCCGCCGGTCCCGGGACGACTTGATCAGGCTGGCCGCGGTGGCGAGCCCCAGGGTGCCCAGGATGACGGCAAGCGAGAGCCAGATCGGGATGTGCGGGGCCCACGCCACGTGCTGGCCGCCGTTGACGAACGGCAGATTGTTGTCGGCGAGCGCCTCCAGGACCAGCTTCACCCCGATGAAGCCGAGCACCACGGCCAGGCCGTAGCTGAGGTAGATCAGCCGGTCCAGCAGCCCGCCGAGCAGGAAGTAGAGCTGCCGGAGCCCCATCAGCGCGAACACGTTCGCGGTGAAGACCAGGTACGGCTCCTGGGTGATCCCGAAGATCGCCGGGATCGAGTCGAGGGCGAAGATCAGGTCGGTGGTGCCGATGGCGATCATCACGATCAGCATCGGGGTGAAGAGACGCTTCCCGTTCTCGTGGGTGGTGATCCGCGCGCCGTCGAAGTCCCGGGACAGCGGCAGCGCCTTGCGGCTCCACCGGATCAGCACGTTCTCGCTGAACTCGTCCTCGTCCGGCTCACCCTGGCGGGCCAGGTTGATCGCCGTGTAGATCAGGAAGGCGCCGAAGAGGTAGAAGACCCAGGAGAACTGGGCGAGCAGCGCGGCGCCGGCGGCGATGAAGCCACCCCGCAGGACCAGCGCGAGCAGAATGCCGATGAGCAGCACCTTCTGCTGGTACTTCCGGGGCACACCGAAGCGGGCCATGATGATCACGAAGACGAAGAGGTTGTCCACCGAGAGGCTGTACTCGGTGAGCCAGCCGGTGTAGAACTGGCCGGCCGCGCTGGGCCCCTGGATCAGCCAGAGCCCCGCACCGAAGAGCAGCGCCAGCCCGACGTAGAAACCGACCCACAGGCTCGACTCACGGACGCTGGGCTCGTGCGGGCGCCGACCGATGACGAAGAGGTCGAGGAGCAGGATCGCGATCAGCGCGACGAGGGTCCCGGCCCACACCAATCCGGACACGTTCAACTTATCCTCCGGCAGACACACAGCGTCGGGCACACCGTACGCCCCGTGAGGGGCTGGGGTGCGTCGACGCTGACACTGGTGACTGTCGGAGGTCTCTTCCGCCACCGATCCGCCATGGCGGATCACTGACCGACGGAGCCGGGTCGTGCCACCGGGGGGCCGGTGCCTCTTCCGTGCTGACGACTCCGTCGCGGGGGAATACTCCCCTCCTCGGGCGCCATTGTTCACCATCAGGGCCGCCGGGCGCATCTCCGGGGGGCCAGTTTGCTGAACGAATCACTTCGGACGTGCGGACAAGCTCATTCCGCAGCACATCCTAGGAGGCTAGGGCTTGCCGTGGCGGCGGCGCCGCCCGACGTGGACTCCTTCTTGTCGGCTCGTGCCGGCGGAGTGCGGCACGGGACCGGGGCCCCGGGGCGTACCGACCGACGAGCGGCGTGCGAGGCTTCGGGCATGGTTCTTGAGGTCGCGCTGATCGACGTGACGCCCGGGCATGAGGATGACTTCGCCGCCGCGTACGCGCAGGCTCATCCGATCCTCTGCGGCGCCGAGGGCTGCCGCTCGGTGCGGATGACCCGCGGCGTGGAGTCGCCGTCCCGGTTCGTGCTGCTGGTCGAGTGGGATTCGGTCGAGGCGCACGACGTCAACTTCCGGCAGACCGAGCGCTTCCCGCAGTGGCGGGCCCTGATCGGCCCCTACTTCGCCGGCCCGCCGCGGGTCGAGCACTTCATCGACGTGCCTGCCTGAGCTGTCGTACCCCTCGCGTAGCCTGCGCACGACGCGCCGGCCACCGGTCCCGACGGGCATCGGGGGCGCCGGGCCTGGTGGCCGCGCGGGCATTCTCCGTGGCGAGACTCCGAGGGTGGTTTCCAGCGGCACGGAGCACGCCGGCACCTGTTACGCACGGGCGGCGCCCTGGCTCGATCGGCCGGTCGGAAGCGTGGCTGGCGGATCGGCTGCGCTCCCTGCTCGACCGGGCACAGGCAGCCGGACAGGCCCCCACTCAGCGTGGTTCGGGGACCGGGGCGCTGCGGGGCTCGCGGGGCCGCGGCACGTGCGCCGGGCCGAGCTGCCGGGCCAGCAGGTCGACGGTCTCCGCGGCGGGCAGCGCCGCGGCCAGCAGCCGGTCGACCAGCCGCTCGTAGCGGGCGATGTCCGCCTCGGCCACCAGCCGCAGGTCGGTGGTGAGGGTCTCCACCAGCACAGTGCGGGGGTCGGCCGGGTCCGGGTACGCGTAGTAGGAGAAGGCGGCCAGCGGGTGCACGCCACCGTCCCGGGCAGCGTCGTGGGGCACCACCCGGATGGTGATGTGCGGCCGCTCGGCAAGGGCGACCAGGTGCCGCAACTGGTCACGCCAGACGTCGGCCGGGGTGCCGTCCGGGTCGCAGACCCGCTCGTCGAGCAGCGCCGTGTAGTCCGGCGGGTCCGGGCGGCGCAGCACCTCCTGGCGCACCGTGCGGCCCCGTACGTCGGACTCCACGTCCACCTCGTCACCGAGCAGCGCCCCCGCGCCTACCCGCAGCCGGGCATAGGCCGCGGTCTGCAGCAGCCCGGGCACGAGGGCCGGTTGGTACTCCACGATGCAGGCGGCGCCCGCCTCCAGCTCCGCGTACGCCCGCTGCCGCTCGCCCATTTCGCTCAAGGCCTTGGAGCGGCCCCGGCCGGTGGCGGCGTCCCGGGCGATGACGATCAGCTCGTTGCGCTGGTCGGTGGGCACCTGGTAGGCGTCGAGCAGGTCGAGCACGTCGGCCAGGTCCGGCCGGCTCTGGCCCAGCTCGATGCGGGACAGCTTCGACGTGGACGCCCACCCGAGCCGGACACAGACCTGCTCCAGGGTGAGCGACTCCCGGCGGCGCAACCGGCGCAGCTCCGCGCCGAGCCGCACCCGCCGGACCACAGGACTTGCGGACAGCGGCATACGAGCCTCCCCACCGTGGGAGCGTACGCATCGCCATCACGCAGGGCAACACCTCCCTTGCGCAGTGCAATCGACCTGGCGCCCCGCCCGCTTCCGGACGACCCGGTGCGGTCGGCACGGTCCCAGCCGGCCGATCGGGTTGCCGTCCGGGTCGGATCAGGGCCGGTACGTGCCGAAGGACCAGACCAGCCCGGCCAGGTCCCGGGCGACGTAGTCGCGGGAGCCATAGTCGGTGTCGAAGGGCGGCCGGACGATCTCCGCGCCGGCCGCCCGGGCCCGCTCGTGGTGGGCGTCGACGTCGCCCACGGCCACGTAGACGCGGTAGTCGTCGTCGGCCGGCCGGGACGCCGGTGCCGGCCCGGTGGCCAGCATGACGAGGCTGTCGCCGTAGCCGAGCTGAGCGTGTTGCACCGTCCCGTCCGGGCCCTCGTGCACCTCGTGCACGGTGAGGTCGAACGCGGACCGGAGGAAATCGATGGCAGCCTTGGCGTCGGCGTACCGGAGGACCGGGTAGATGCTTCGCATGCGCCGAGTCTGCCGCAGGCCGGTCAGCCAGGATTGGACGAATGTGACCTCGGGCGAGCCAACGTCTCGGGGGTGTCCCCGGCGAACTCCCGGAAGTCACGGATCAGATGCGACTGGTCGAAGTAGCCGCAGCGCAGGGCCAGCTCCGCCCACCCCGGCCCGCCGTGCCGGCCCGGTGGCGGGCCGGTCCCGGCGGCCGGCGCCGCACCGTGCCCGGGCGGGCCGATCAGCTCGCGGCCCAGCGTCGCATACGCCCGCTGGAAGCGCATTAGCCGGGCGACAGTCTTCGGCGGCAGGCCGAACTCCCGTCGGAACCGGGCGGCCAAGTGCCGGCGGCTCCAGCCGACCTCGCCGGCCAACGCCCCGACAGCGGCAGCGCCTCCGCTGCCGGCGAGCACCCGCCAGGCCTGCAGCAACCGCGGGTCGACCGGCCCGGCCGCGGCCAGCCGGGCGGCGAGGGCCGCGTCGAGCCGGGCGAAGCGTCCGGCCCAGTCAGGGGCGTCGGCCACCTCGTCGCGGAGCCTCGCCAGCCAACCGGCGAGCCCGTCGGCGGGCACCGCCCGGTTGGTCACCTCACCCAGCGGCAGCCCGAGCACCCGGCGCGCGGCCGGCGGCGTCAGCAGCACCTGCACCCCGGCGCCCTCCCCCACCGTGCGCGTCGTGCAGTACGCGTCGAACGGCCCGGCCAGGAACGCGTTCACCCCGTACGCGCCGCGCTCGACGGCACGGGGATCGATGACGTCGAGCGGGGCACCCCAGCCGAGGATCAGCACCACGAAGGCGCCGGCCACCTCGCGGCGCACCAGGGGCCGGGCCACCTGCTCGCGGTAGCCGAGGTAGCGGTCCACGTACGGGCGCAGCCGGGGGTCGGGCAGGCCGACGATCGCCTCGGTCAGCACCCCGTCCATCCCCGCCCCCCGTCACTTCACGCCGGCGGCGTCCATCCCGCGCAGCTCCTTCTTGAGGTCGGCGATCTCGTCCCGGATCCGGGCCGCCAGCTCGAACTGCAGCTCCCGCGCGGCGGCGAGCATCTGCTCGTTGAGCTCCTGGATGAGGTTGGCCAGATCGGACCGGGCCATCCCCTCCCGGGACGTGGCCGCCGCGCCGCCGCGGCCACGGCTGCGGGTCTCCTTGACCGGAGCCTTGCCCCGCGACAGCTGCCGGGCACCCCCGCCGACACGGGTGTTCTCGGTGTCCTCCGCCTCGCGGTAGATGTCGTCGAGGATGTCGTGGATCTTCTTGCGCAGCGGCTCGGGGCTGATCCCGTGCGCCTCGTTGTGCGCGATCTGCTTGGCCCGACGCCGGTTGGTCTCCTCGATCGCGTTCGCCATCGACGGGGTGATCTTGTCGGCGTACATGTGAACCTGGCCGGAGACGTTACGGGCGGCCCGGCCGATCGTCTGGATCAGCGACCGGCCGCTGCGCAGGAAGCCCTCCTTGTCGGCGTCGAGGATCGCCACCAGGGAGACCTCCGGCAGGTCGAGGCCCTCCCGGAGCAGGTTGATGCCGACCAGCACGTCGTAGTCGCCCTTGCGCAGCTCGCGCAGCAACTCCACCCGGCGCAGCGTGTCCACCTCGGAGTGCAGGTAGCGCACCCGAATGCCGTTCTCCAGGAGGTAGTCCGACAGGTCCTCGGCCATCTTCTTGGTCAGGGTGGTGACCAGCACCCGCTCGTCCCGCTCGGTGCGCAGCTTGATCTCGTGCATCAGGTCGTCGATCTGCCCCTTGGTGGGCTTGACGACAACCTCGGGATCGACCAGGCCGGTGGGGCGGATCACCTGCTCGACAAACTCACCCTGGCCCTGCTCCAGCTCCCAGGGGCCGGGAGTGGCGGAGAGGAAGACCATCTGCCCGACCCGCTCCAGGTATTCGTCGAAACGCAGCGGCCGGTTGTCGGCCGCGCTGGGCAGCCGGAATCCGTGGTCGATCAGCATCCGCTTGCGGGAGGCGTCACCCTCGTACATGCCGCCGATCTGCGGAATGGTCACGTGTGACTCGTCGACCACGGTGAGGAAGTCGTCGGGGAAGTAGTCGAGCAGGCAGTGCGGCGGGCTGCCGGGGAGCCGGCCGTCGATGTGCATGGAGTAGTTCTCGATGCCGGAGCAGAAGCCGACCTGCCGCATCATCTCGATGTCGTAGGTGGTGCGCATCCGCAGCCGCTGCGCCTCCAGCAGCTTGCCCTGCCGCTCCAGCTCGGCCAGCCGCTCACCCAGCTCGGTCTCGATGTCGCGGATCGCCCGCTCCATCCGCTCCGGGCCGGCCGCGTAGTGCGTGGCCGGGAAGATCATCAGCTGGTCGACCTCGCGGACCACGTCACCGGTGAGCGGGTTGAGGTAGTACAACTTCTCGATCTCGTCACCGAAGAGCTCGATCCGGACGGCCAGCTCCTCGTAGGCCGGGATGACCTCCAGCGTGTCGCCCCGGACCCGGAAGGTGCCCCGCTGGAACGCCATGTCGTTGCGGGTGTACTGGATGTCGACCAGCCGGCGCAGCAGCTGGTCGCGGTCGAGCTCCTGCCCGACGGCGGCCCGGACCGCACGGTCCAGGTATTCCTCCGGGGTGCCCAGGCCGTAGATCGCCGAGACGGTCGCCACCACGATGACGTCGCGCCGGGTGAGCAGCGACATGGTCGCCGAGTGCCGCAGCCGCTCCACCTCCTCGTTGATCGAGGAGTCCTTCTCGATGTAGGTGTCGGTCTGCGGGATGTACGCCTCGGGCTGGTAGTAGTCGTAGTACGAGACGAAATATTCCACCGCGTTGTGCGGCAGCAGCTCACCGAACTCCTTGGCGAGCTGGGCGGCGAGGGTCTTGTTGGGCGCGAGCACCAGCGTCGGCCGTTGCAGCCGCTCGACCAGCCACGCCGTCGTGGCGCTCTTGCCGGTGCCGGTCGCGCCGAGCAGCACCGTGTTGCGGTCGCCGCGCCGCACGCGGCGCTCCAGCTCGTCGATGGCGGCCGGCTGGTCGCCGGCCGGCTGGAACTCGCTGACGACCTGGAAGCGGCCGTCGAGCCGGGGAATGTCGAGCGCCATGACCCCAACGGTACGCCCGAGGTCCGACAGTTCCGGGCGACCACGGAGGGTCCGAGATCGGCTTCGATATTCCCATTGTGTGCCACATCTCACCCGGCTACGCTCCTACCGTAGGCCGCTCGCGGCGGCCGACCGGGCCGGCGGCCGCCCTCCAAGGGCCCGGCCGCCCCTGGACCGACGGTCGCAGCACCCGGGACGACCGGCGTGCGCGCCGACGTGGTCGCGCTGGACGCGCAGACCGGCCGCCGCGAGCGCCCCTGCTCGTCACCGGATCCGCCCAGGCGCGTTCTCCACTCGTGGAGACCTCCCCCGGACGCCGGTCCCGGCGCGTCCCGTCACCCGAACCCGGTCCGCTCCCCGCCGACGACACCCCAACCGACCCGGCCGGCACACCGCCAGCACGCGCGGCCGCCGAACCCGATCCCGGCACACCGCCCGCATGCCCGGCCGTCGAGCCCGAGGCGGCTGCGCCGGCGGCCACCCGCCGCTCCTCGGCCCCGACGGACGGCCCGGCCACCGGCGGCGCCACCGGGCGACCGGGCCGTTCCATCGACCAGCCCGAAGGCGTCGTCCGCCCCGCCGGGCCCGCCGAGGGCCCGGGCCGCCGGAAAGACGGCGCCGCCCCGCCCACGGGCATCCCCGGCCGCACCGAGCCGGCCCGGGGCGAGCCCACGACCGGCCCGACGCCCGGCACCGTGCCGCGCGAGCCCGGGCGCGGCCACCGGCGCGCCCGCCACGCCGCCGGCGCCGGGACGTTCCCGGGGCGTCGGCGGCGGGCCGACCCGACGACCGGCGGACGACCGGCCACGACGCGTGCCGGAGCCACGCCGGCCGACCACCACCCGGACGCGACCGGCGACCCGCCGGAACGGTCGACCCGGCACCGGGCCGTCCTCGTCGCGCTCGGCGTGGCCGCCGCCGTCTCGGCGGCGGCCCTGGTCGCCGGACTGCTGCACTGGTCGCCCCAGCCGACCGACCCCGCCCGGCCGCTCGCCCCGGTCGAGGCCGAGCGACTGGCGGCGATGCGGGTGACCAATCAGCGGGACGTCCGCGCCGGGGTACGCGTCAGGATCGGCACCGGCCGTGCTCGCGCCGAGCTGGTCGGCTGGGTCGACTGGGCCCGGCCGCTGGTCTACCTCGACGTGGGCGGGCCGGGCGCGGGCGTCGAGCGCGGGCTGGTGCAGGCCACCCGGTCGGCCATGGTGGTGCGGCCCGACCCGGCCGCGGCACCCACCCCCGCCGCGCCGCCGCTGGTGCCCCCCGACGACCGCTGGCGGCTGCGGGAGCCGCCCGCCGGACACGGCGTGGCCGCCGTCCGCGACCTGCTCCTCGGGCTCGGCACCGATCGGGTCGACGGCGCGCCGGCGGCGGCCCGCTGGAAGGGCCGGGACACCGTCGACGGCATCCCGGTCGACATCGTCCAGGCACCCCTGCCCACCTCCCCGCCCGGCCCCGCCGCGGCCACCGCCGGCCCGGACAGCGCCGCACCGTCCCGGCCGCCTCGCCTCTGGCTCGACCGTGACGCCCGGCTGCACCGGCTGGAGGGCTGGCTGCCCGACAACACGCCGGTCACCCTCGAACTGGCCCGCACCGACCGGCCCACGCTCCGCCCGGTTGACGCGCTCGGTGGCCTTCCGGGGCTGCCCCGCGCGCTCGCCGACGCCGAGCTCGACCGGCTCGCGCGGCTGCCCGCCCGGCTACGGGCGGCCGGTGGCGCCACACTGGCGCTGGCCGCACCGGTCGGCCCCACCGCCAACCTGCGCGCCGCCGGCTGGCTGAGCTGGACCGGATCCGCGGCATACCTGGCGGTGGGCGAGGTCGACACCCCGGGGCGCCGAACCCTGCTGCGCTGGCGGTCGGGGAAGGTGGCCCGGGTGGAGGTACCGGCGGACGGCGGGGCGGTGGAGGTCCCGGCCGCGCCGCCGCTGCCACCACCGGCCGGACTGGCCTGGCCGGCCGACCGGCCGCCCGGCGACGGCCTGGACCGGCTGCTGGACGCGGCACTGCGGGCCGGCGGGGCCGCCGTACCAACGGCGTCGGCCCTCAGGCTGCGCGGCGACCGGGTGGCGGGCCACGCCGTGGACGTCATCGAGGTACGGCCCGGCCGGGCGGCCCAGCGCTACTGGATCGACCGGGACGGCCTGCTGCGCCGGCTGGAGCTGCGAACCGGGCCAGGCACCTGGGCGCAGCTCGACCTCACCCCCGGCCGGACGCCGGTACTGCCCACCACCCACCGATCGCCAGGACAGACACCGCGCTGAGCCGGGTCAGGGCCGCCAGCCGGTCTGCGCGGCCCACTCCTCGGCGCGTAGGTGCTCCTCGTCGAACCAGGGGTCCTTCAGCGTCCCGTACGTGGCGCTGTCCGGCGCGACGGCGGCCAGGTCCCGCTTCACCTGCAGGTACGCGGCCCGCTGGCCCGGGTCGGCGCGCAGGTGGTCGCGCATCAGCAGCGCGTACCGCCAGCCGGGCGTGCCCGCGACCCGCAGGTGCAGGTACACCGGGCGGCCCGGATCGGCGCTGCCGTGCAGCCGCTTCTCCCACCGGGCGCAGCCGGGCGGGCGCGGGTTGTCCCACCAGTCGCCGGGCAGCCGCGGGAATCCGGCGTCGGCGAGCCGATCGGCGAGCGGGCCGTCCGCCTCCGCCAGCGACGGCACGGTGAGCTGGATGTCGATGACGTCCTTCGCGGCCAGCCCGGGCACCGCGGTGGAGCCGATGTGGTCCACCCGCAGGTCGGCCCCGACCGCGTGCCGGATCCGGGCGGCCAGCCGGGCGTACTGCCGGGGCCAGGTCGGGTCGGGCTCGGTGAGCCCCACCCGCTCCGGCCGGATCGCGCGCCGCTCGCGGACGTTGCGCTCGTAGGGCACCAGGCGGTCGCGCCAGAGCCCGTCCAGCGCGGCGTTCAGCTCGTCCAGGGTGCCGTCGTTGGTGAGCAGCACGTCGGCCGAAGCCTGCCGGCGGGCGTCGTCGGCCTGCGCGGCGATCCGCCGCTCGGCCTCCGCGCGGTCCAGGCCGCGGTCGCGCGCCAGCCGCTCCAACCGGGTGGTCACCGCCGTCTGCACCACGACCACCAGGTGGTACGTCGGGGCGAGTCCCACCTCGACCAGCAGCGGCACGTCGTTGACCACGATCGCGTGCGGGGGCGCGGCGGCGGCCAGTTCGGCGGTGCGCGCCCGGACCCGGGGATGGGTGATGGCTTCCAACCGGCGCCGGGCCGCCTCGTCGGCGAAGACGACGGCGCCCAGCGCCGCCCGGTCGAGGGCGCCGTGCGCGTCGAGCACGCGGTCGGAGAAGGCGGCGACGATCTCGGCGAGCCCCTCGCTGCCCGGGGCGACGACCTCGCGGGCGATCCGGTCCGCGTCGATGACCACCGCGCCGAGCGCGGCCAACCGGCTCGCCACCGCGCTCTTACCCGAACCGATCCCTCCGGTCAGCCCCACCATCAGCACCGGACCAGTCAACCCGATCACCGTGCCGGTGCCAAATTGGCCGGGGGCGGGAAAGGCGAAGGGCCCCGCCCCCGGCGGCCCGGTGGAACCGGATCGCGGGGACGGGGCCCGTCGTCGTCAGCCGACAGCTCCATCGACGGCTTCAGGTCGCGGCGCGGCGTCAGACGCGTCGCACTGGAGCTGTCGCAGGATCACTTGCCGCCGGCAAGCTTCTCCCGCAGCGCGGCGAGCGCCTCGTCGGTGGCCAGGGTGCCGGCCGGCTCCTCGGCCTGACGGCTCGGGGCCGAGGTCGAGGTGGTGGTGCCGGCGGACACGGCCGGAGCCGGGTTGGCAGCGGCCTCGGCGTCGGCGGCCCGGGAGGTCTGCACCTGCTTGGTGTGGGCCTCCCAGCGCTGACGCGCCTCGGCGTACTGGTTCTCCCAGGTCTCGCGCTGCTTGTCGTAGCCCTCGAGCCACTCGCCCGTCTCCGGGTCGAAGCCCTCCGGGTAGATGTAGTTGCCCTGCTCGTCGTAGGTCGCGGCCATGCCGTAGAGGGTCGGGTCGAAGTGCTCCTCGCCCTCGACGAAGCCCTCGTTGGCCTGCTTGAGCGACAGCGAGATCCGGCGACGCTCGAGGTCGATGTCGATGACCTTGACCATGACCTCGGAGCCGACCTGGACGACCTGCTCCGGGATCTCCACGTGGCGCTCGGCCAGCTCGGAGATGTGGACCAGGCCCTCGATGCCGTCGTCCACCCGGACGAAGGCGCCGAACGGCACGAGCTTGGTGACCTTACCCGGCACGATCTGCTGGATCGCGTGGGTACGGGCGAACTGGCGCCACGGGTCCTCCTGGGTCGCCTTCAGCGACAGCGAGACCCGCTCGCGGTCCAGGTCGACGTCCAGGACCTCGACCTCGACCTCCTGGCCGACCTCGACGACCTCGGACGGGTGGTCGATGTGCTTCCAGGAGAGCTCGGAGACGTGCACCAGGCCGTCCACGCCGCCCAGGTCGACGAACGCGCCGAAGTTGACGATCGAGGACACGACGCCCTTGCGGACCTGGCCCTTCTGCAGCTTGTTGAGGAACTCGGTGCGCACCTCGGACTGCGTCTGCTCCAGCCACGCCCGGCGGGACAGGACCACGTTGTTGCGGTTCTTGTCCAGCTCGATGATCTTGGCCTCGAGCTCCCGACCGACGTACGGCTGCAGGTCGCGCACCCGCCGCATCTCGACGAGCGAGGCGGGCAGGAAGCCGCGCAGGCCGATGTCGAGGATGAGACCACCCTTGACGACCTCGATGACCGAACCGCGGACGACGCCGTCCTCGTCCTTGATCTTCTCGATGGTGCCCCAGGCCCGCTCGTACTGCGCGCGCTTCTTCGAGAGGATCAGGCGCCCCTCCTTGTCCTCCTTCTGGAGAACAAGGGCCTCGATGTGGTCGCCGACCGAAACCACCTCGGCCGGGTCCACGTCGTGCTTGATCGACAACTCCCGAGAGGGAATGACGCCCTCGGTCTTGTAGCCGATGTCGAGCAGGACCTCGTCCCGATCGACCTTGACGACGGTGCCTTCGACAATGTCGCCGTCGTTGAAGTACTTGATGGTCTCGTCGATCGCGGCGAGGAAAGCCTCCTCGGAACCGAGATCGTCGTGGGTGACCTTGTTGGCGCTCGAGGGGGCCTCGATGCTGCTCGTCATGTGGGCGGTTGCTCCGGTCGGATGGGTTGTCACAGCAGGCGTGGCGTCGCGGTGACTCGTCCGCGCCAACGGATCCGTCGCCGGGCACACCGAACGATCGCCGTAAGAAGATCATTAGTGGCTCCGGTGACCGCGCACCTGCTCCCTGCCGAGGCACACGATCCGCGAGCGCATCGTCTAGCCTACCTGCTGCATTACCACAGCGTGCAAGCCCTCCCATGTCCTCACGACCTCGTCAGCTGCGAAAGCGGAGATTTCGCGCGGTAAGGGGCACGGGCTGTCTCGTCCGTCACATTCGCCCCACCCGTCTCACCCGCCGGCGACGGCCCCTCGCCGGCCCGCCCGGGTGAGGGCCTAGCGTGAGCGGGTGGATGACGACAGGGTGACCCGGCGCCGGGTGGGCGCCGGCGAGGTCCGCCGGGCCAACCGCGGCTGGTGGGACACCGACGCCGACGACTACCAGGCCGAGCACGGCGAGTTCCTGGGCGACCTGGACTTCGTCTGGTGCCCGGAGGGGCTGCGCGAGGCCGACGCCCGCCTGCTCGGCGAGGTCGCCGGCCGCCGGATCCTGGAACTCGGCTGCGGGGCGGCGGCCGCCGCCCGCTGGCTGGCCACCCAGGGGGCCCGGCCGGTCGCCCTGGACCTCTCCGCCGGCATGTTGCGGCACGCCGCGGCCGCCGCCGCCCGCACCGGCGTACGCGTGCCGCTGGTGCAGGCCGACGCGCTCGCCCTGCCCTTCGCCGACGCCGCCTTCGACATCGTCTGCACGGCGTTCGGCGCGATCCCCTTCGTGGACGACTCGGCGGCGGTCATGCGGGAGGTGTCCCGGGTGCTGCGCCCGGGCGGTCGCTGGGTCTTCTCGGTCACCCACCCGATGCGCTGGATCTTCCTCGACGACCCCGGCGAGGGCGGGCTCACCGCCGTGCACTCGTACTTCGACCGCTCCCCGTACGTCGAGCAGGACGAGCACGGGGTGGCCACCTACGTCGAGCAGCACCGCACCCTCGGCGACCGGGTCCGCGAGCTGGTCGGCGCCGGGTTCCGCCTCCTGGACCTGGTGGAGCCGGAGTGGCCGGCGGGGCACGAGGGCATCTGGGGGCAGTGGAGCCCGCTGCGCGGGCGGCTCTTCCCCGGCACCGCCATCTACGTGGCCGAGAAGCCCGCCGCCGGATAGCTGCCGTTTCCGCGGGCCGGCCCCGGGTACCCCGACGGCATGGCCGAGAAGGAGTTCCGCGAGGGCGACCACGTCTCCTGGGCCAGCCACAGCGGCCGGGCGTACGGCGTGGTCAAGGAGAAGCTCGTCGACCGGACGCACGTACGCGGGCACACCGTGAACGCCTCGCCGGAGGACCCGCAGTACCGCATCCGCAACGACCACTCCGGCCGGGATGTCGCCCACCGACCGGAGGCGCTGCGCCATGAGCCGGAGCGATGAGGAGCAGCAGACCTACCGGGAGTTCACCGAGGCGGTGAACATGAAGCCCGCCGAGCTGCGGAACTGGCTGGAGACCGACGAGTCCAAGCACGTCGGCTGGCGGAGAAAGGGCAGTCAGGGCGGCGAGTCGGTCGGCCACGAGTCCGGCCGGAGGATCGTCGAGCTGCTGCGCCGCAAGCGCGACGAGCTCTCCACCGCCGACTACCGGCACATGCGCAAGGTGATCGGGTACGTCCGGCGACACATGGCGCAGCGACCGAGCGGCGACGTCCGGAAGACCCGGTGGCGCTACTCCCTGATGAACTGGGGTCACGACCCCGTCAAGGCCCCGCTACCACCGCCCGGCGGCCGGTCCCGGCAGGCCCTGGAGCGGCACGGCGCCCCGCCGAAGGCGCGCCGGGGACCCGGACGCTGACCCCGCCGTCCCGCCCCGGGGAACGGCCGGGACGGGACGGGAGCCGGTCAGTGGTCGGCGCTGTTCCAGTCGCGGCCCTCGCCGACGGAGACCTCCAGCGGCACCGAGAGCGGATGGGCCTCCCCCATCTCCTTGCGGACCAGGGCCTCCAGGGTCTCCCGCTCGCCCCCGGCGACCTCGAAGACCAGCTCGTCGTGCACCTGCAGCAGCATCCGGGAGCGCAGCCCGGCCTCCCGCAGCGCGGTGTCGACGTGCAGCATGGCGACCTTGATGATGTCGGCCGCCGAGCCCTGGATCGGGGCGTTGAGCGCCATCCGCTCGGCCATCTCCCGGCGCTGCCGGTTGTCGCTGACCAGGTCGGGCAGGTAGCGGCGGCGGCCCAGGATGGTGGAGGTGTAGCCGTCCTGCCGGGCCCGGGCCACCACCTCGTGCAGGTAGTCACGGACCCCGCCGAAGCCGGCGAAGTAGTTCTCCATCAGCCCGCGCGCCTCCTCGGCGCTGATCCCGAGCTGCTGGGAGAGGCCGAACGCGCTCAGCCCGTACGCCAGGCCGTAGTTCATCGCCTTGATCTTGCGGCGCTGGTCACCGGTGACCTGGTCGACCGGGACGCCGAACACCGAGGAGGCGGTGGCGGCGTGGAAGTCGTGCCCGGAGTTGAACGCCTCGATCAACGCGTCGTCCGACGACAGGTGCGCCATGATCCGCATCTCGATCTGGCTGTAGTCGGCGGTGAGCAGGCACTCGTAGCCCTCGCCGACGACGAAGGCGCGGCGGATCCGTCGCCCCTCCTCGGTGCGGATCGGGATGTTCTGCAGGTTGGGCTCGGTCGAGGAGAGCCGACCGGTGGCCGCCACCGTCTGGTTGAACGTGGTGTGGATCCGGCCGTCGTCGGAGACCGACTTGAGCAGCCCGTCGACGGTCGACTTCAGCTTGGCCACGTCCCGGTGGCGCAGCAGGTGCGCCAGCACCGGGTGCGGCTGCTGGGCGTAGAGCCACTGCAGCGCGTCGGCGTCGGTGGTGTAACCCGTCTTGATCTTCTTGGTCTTGGGCAGGCCCAGCTCACCGAAGAGAATCTCCTGCAGCTGCTTGGGCGAACCCAGGTTGAACTCCCGGCCCACCGCCGCGTACGCGCCCTGGGCGGCGGCCTTCACCTCGGCGGCGAAGTGCGCCTCCAGCTCGGACAGGTATTCGGTGTCGGCGGCGATGCCGGTGCGCTCCATGGTGGCGAGCACCCGCATCAGCGGCAGCTCCACGCCGGCCATCAGCCGCGCCGACTGCTCGCCGTCGCGGGACAGCTCGGCGTCGATCGCGTCGGCCAGGTCGAGGGTGGCCCGGGCGTGCAGCATCAGGTTCTGCTCGGCCTCGCCGTCGTTGCCCAGCCCGTCCAGCGTGAGCTGCCCCGTCTCCGGCGTGTCGACCCGCAGCTCCCGGTGCAGGTAGCGCAGCGCCAGGTCGGTGAGGTCGTACGAGCGCTGGTCGGGGCGGGCCAGGTAGGCGGCGATCTGAGTATCCCGGGAGATGCCCTGCAGGTCCCAGCCGTGCGCGGCGAACGCCAGCACCGCCGGCTTGCTGTCGTGCAGCACCTTGGGACGCGAGCCGTCGGCCAGCCAGCCGGCCAGGGCCGCCTCGTCGGTCGCGTCGAGGGTGGCCGGGTCGCACCAGGCGGCCGCGCCGGACCCGGTGGCCAGGGCCAGCCCGGCCACCACCGCGGTGTGCCGCCGGTTGGGCCCGGTGTCGAGCTTGACCGCCGCGCCGACCGGGGTGCCGGCCGGGGCGTGCGTCTCCAGCCAGCCGGCGAGCGCGCCGGGCTCGGCGAGCACCTGGCCGGCCAGCTCGAAGCCGGCCTCGGCCTCCGGCTCGACGGCCTCCAGGTATTGATAGAGCCGGTCGCGCAGGATGCGGAACTGGAGGGTGTCGAAGACCTGGTGCACGGCCTCCCGGTCCCAGCCCTGCCAGCGAGCGTCCTCGGGGCGCACCGGCAGCTCCAGGTCGGAGACCAGGCAGTTGATCTCGTAGTTGCGGATCACGTCGGCGAGCCGCTCGCGCAGGCTGTCGCCGGCCTTTCCCTTGATCTCGTCGGCGCGGGCGATCACGCCCTCCACCCCGCCGTAGGCATTGATCCACTTGGCGGCGGTCTTCGGGCCGACCCCCGGGATGCCGGGCAGGTTGTCGCTGGTCTCGCCGACCAGCGCGGCCAGGTCGCGGTAGCGGTCCGGGACGACGCCGTACTTCGTCTCCACCGCCGCCGGGTCCATCCGGGCCAGGTCGGAGACGCCCTTGCGCGGGTAGAGCACGGTGATGCGGTCCCCGACCAGCTGGAACGCGTCCCGGTCGCCGGTGGTGATCAGCACCTCCATGCCCTGGTCGCGGGCTTGGCAGGCGAGGGTGGCGATGACGTCGTCGGCCTCGTAGCCCTCCTTCTCCACCACCGGGACGCGCAGCGCGGCGAGCACCTCCTTGACCAGGCTCACCTGGCCCTTGAAGTCGGTCGGGGTCTCGCTGCGGCCGGCCTTGTACTCGGCGTATTTCTCCGTCCGGAAGGAGCGGCGGGAGACGTCGAAGGCGACCACGATGTGCGTCGGCTGCTCGTCGCGGAGCACGTTGATCAGCATCGAGGTGAAGCCGTAGACGGCGTTGGTCGGCTGCCCCGTGGTGGTGGAGAAGTTCTCCACCGGCAGGGCGAAGAAGGCCCGGTATGCCAGGGAGTGTCCGTCGACGAGGAGCAGGCGCGGCGTCGTAGCTGTCACGGCAGCGACTCTATCCCCACCGGCCGACATCGCCCCGCACCCGGGACGCTGGCGCGGTGGCCGGCGGCGCGGGCTGCCGGGGCCCGGTGCGGCGGAGGCCGCACCGGACCCCGTCCGGTCAGAGGACCTTGGCCAGGAACGCCTTCGTCCGGTCGTGGCGCGGGTTCGCGATCACCTCGCGCGGGTTGCCCTGCTCGACGACCACGCCGCCGTCCATGAACACCAGCGAGTCGCCGACCTCGCGGGCGAACCCGATCTCGTGGGTCACCACGATCATCGTCATGCCGTCGCGGGCGAGGTCCTTCATCACGTCGAGCACCTCACCGACCAGCTCCGGGTCCAGCGCGCTGGTCGGCTCGTCGAAGAGCATCAGCTTCGGCTGCATGGCCAGGGCCCGGGCGATCGCCACCCGCTGCTGCTGGCCGCCCGAGAGCTGACCCGGGTACGCGCCGAGCTTGTCGCCCAGCCCCACCCGCTCCAGCAGCTGCGCCGCCCGGTCCCGGGCCTCGGCCTTCCTGGCCTGGCGCAGCAGCACCGGCGCCTCGACGATGTTCTGCAGCACGGTCATGTGCGGGAAGAGGTTGAACCGCTGGAACACCATGCCGATCGCCCGGCGCTGCGCGGCCACCTCCTTGTCCCGCAGCTCGTGCAGCTTGCCGCCGCGCTCCCGGTAGCCGATCAGGTCGCCGTCCACCCAGATCCGGCCGGCGTTGATCTTCTCCAGGTGGTTGATGCAGCGCAGGAAGGTCGACTTGCCGGAGCCGGAAGGCCCGAGCAGACAGCACACCTCCCCGGCGCGGACCTCCAGGTCGATGCCCTTGAGCACCTCGAGGGGCCCGAACGACTTGTGCACCTGCTCGGCCCGGACCATCGGGCCCGGCGTCTCGTCCACCGAGCCCGCCTGCTGAGGAATGATCAGCTCAGTCATCGCTCCGCCGTCCCGCTCGTGGTGCCACCGCTCTCGGCGGTGATGTCACGCAGCCGCTGCCGGGCCCGCTCGCTGCGCCCGACGCCCTTCGAGAAGTGCCGCTCCAGGTAGTACTGCCCGACCAGCAGGATGCTGGTCAGGAACAGATACCAGAGGGTGGCCGCGACGTACATCGGAAAGGGCTGGAAGGTCCTGGTGACGACCGCCTTGAGCTGGAAGAACAGCTCGGCGCTGACCGGCACGTAGGCGACCAGCGAGGTGTCCTTGAGCATCGCGATGGTCTCGTTGCCGGTCGGCGGGATGATCACCCGCATGGCCTGCGGCAGCACGATCCGGCGCAGGATCTGCGCCCGGCTCAGCCCGAGCGCCTGCGCGGCCTCGGTCTGCCCCTCGTCCACCGACTGGATGCCGGCCCGGACGATCTCCGCCATGTAGGCGGCCTCGGACAGCCCGAGGGCCAGCACGCCGGCGACGAACCCGGTGAGGATGTCCACCGCGGAGAACCCGAACAGCCGGGCCTCGAAGTCGTGCACGCCGAACAGCGCGCCGATCTGCCGGTCGAAGGGCAGGCCGAACTCCACCCGGGCCCAGAGGATGCCCAGGTTGCCGAAGAGGATGCCCAGCACCAGCCGGGGCACCGCCCGGAAGAACCAGGTGTAGACCCAGGAGACGCCGCGCAGGATCGGGTTCGGCGACAGCCGCATGATCGCGATGACGATGCCGAGCCCGATGCCGATCAGCATGGAGAACACGAGCAGCACGATCGTGCCGCGCAGCCCGGCGATGATCGGCGGCCGGAACATCTCGTCGACCATCAACGACCAGTTGAACGCCTTGTTCGTCACCAGCAGGTGCACGAACATGGCAACCAGCACCCCGATCACCGCGATGGCGATCCAGCGGCCGGGATGCCGCACGGGCACGGCCTTGATGGGTTCAGGCCGTGCCCGTTCGGGTGTTTCGATGTCGACCGACATGTCAGCCGGCGGGGTTCAGTTCGGAACTGGTCACGGCGCCGCCCTCGACGCCCCACTTCTCCAGCGCGGTCTTGTAGCTGCCGTCGGAGATGACCGCCTGCACGGCCTCCTTCAGCACCTCGGCGAACGCCTGCTGGTCCTTCTTCACCGCGTAGCCGTACGGGGCCGACTCGTAGATGTCGCCGAGCAGCTCCAGCTGGCCGCCGCTCTGCTTCACCGCGTACGCGCCGACCGGGGAGTCGGCGAGCATGGCGTCGTCCTTGCCACTGACCACGGCGGCGGTCGCGTCGCTCTGCGCCTGGTACTGGTCGATGGTGATGGCCGGCTTGCCGGCGTCGGTGCACTTCTTCGACCGGGCGGTGATGTCGTCCAGCTGCACGGTGCCGACCTGCACGGCGACCTTCTTGCCGCAGGCGTTCTCGTTGTCCACCCCGCCCGGGTTGCCCTTCTTCGTCGCCCACTGGGTGCCGGCGGAGAAGTAGCTGACCATGTTGACGCTCTTGAGCCGCTCGGCGTTGATGGTGAACGACGAGACGCCGACCTCGTACTTGCCGGAGTCGACGCCAGGCAGGATCGCGTCGAACGGCGCCGACTCGTACTCGGCCTTGAGGCCGAGCTTCTGCGCGACCGCGTTGAACAGCTCGACGTCGAAGCCGATGACCGTCTTGCCGTCGTTGTCGATGAACTCCGCCGGGGCGTACGTCGAGTCGGTGCCCACCTTGATCACGCCGTCGGCCTTGATGGCGTCCGGCACCTTCGCGGCCAGGTTCGTGTCGGCCGTCACCGAGGGGCCGGCACCGGGCGTGCCGGAATTCTCCTTCTCGCCGCACGCGGCGAGGGAGACCAGCAGGACAGCCGCGCCGGCGACGCCCATCGCCGCCCGCCGACCACTGTTGAAGTTGCGCATCGTTGAACTCCTTTGAGGGATCGTCGGTCAGGCCACGCCGAGGTAGGCCTCTTTGACCGACGGGTCGTGCAGCAGCTCGGCGCCGGTGCCGCTCTTGACGATCCGTCCGGTCTCCAGCACGTACGCGCGGTGCGCCCGGGCCAGTGCCTGTTGGGCGTTCTGCTCCACCAGCAGGATCGTGGTGCCCTGCTGGTTGATCTCGGTGATGATGCTGAAGATCTGCTGGATCAGCATCGGCGCGAGACCCATCGACGGCTCGTCCAGCAGCAGCAGCTTCGGCCGGCTCATCAGCGCGCGCCCGACGGCCAGCATCTGCTGCTCGCCGCCCGACAACGTGCCACCGGCCTGCTTACGCCGCTCGGCCAGCCGGGGGAAGAGTTCCATCACCCGGTCGAGGTCCTGCGCGATGCCCGCCCGGTCCCGCCGGGTGTACGCACCGATCTCCAGGTTCTCCAGCACCGACATACCCGGGAAGATGCCGCGCCCCTCGGGGGCCTGGCACAGCCCGCGGCGCACCCGTAGGTCCGCCCGCAGCTTGGTGATGTCCTCGCCGTCGAACCGGATGCGTCCGGAGGCCACCGGCCGGATCCCGGAGATCGCCCGCATCGTGGTCGACTTGCCGGCCCCGTTGGCGCCGATCAGGGCGACGATCTCGCCCTCGTCCACCGTCAGGCTGATCCCGTGCAGCGCCTGAATCCGCCCGTACAGCAGGCTCACATCGTCGATCTCAAGCAGCATCGTCCGGTACCCCCAGGTACGCCGCGATCACCTTGTGGTCGTCCCGCACCTCGGCGGGCAGCCCCTCGGCGATCTTCTTCCCGAACTCCAGCACCACGATCCGGTCGGTCACCCCCATCACCAGACGCATGTCGTGCTCGATGAGCAGCACGGTCACGCCGGTGTCGCGGATCTGCCGGATGAGCTGGAGGAGCTCCTCCTTCTCCGCCGGGTTGAAGCCGGCGGCCGGCTCGTCCAGGCACAGCAGCACCGGGTCGGTGGCCAGCGCGCGGGCGATCTCCAGCCGCCGCTGCTCGCCGTAGGAGAGGTTGCGGGCGAACTCGTGCATCCGCTTGCGGATGCCGACGAACTCCAGCAGGCGCTCGGCCTTCTCGCGGCCCTCGCGCTCCTCCCGCCAGTGCCGGGGCAGCCGCAACAGCGCGGAGACCACACTGGTCTTGTGGTGCGCGTCCGCGCCGACCAGGACGTTCTCCAGCGCGGTCATCTCCGGGAAGAGGCGGATGTTCTGGAACGTCCGCGCCATGCCCATCTGGGTGATCCGGTGCCGCTTCTTACCGCTGATCTTCTCGCCGCGGAACCGGATCTCCCCCTTGGTGGGCTGGTAGATACCGGTCATCGCGTTGAAGCAGGTGGTCTTGCCGGCGCCGTTCGGGCCGATCAGACCGAGGATCTCGCCCTTGTAGAGGGTGAAGTCCACCTCGTTCAACGCGACCACGCCGCCGAAGCTCAGCGTGACGTTGTCGACCTCCAGCAGCGGCTCCCGTCCGGGCACCGTCTCCGCCGCCGGAGCAGCGGCCTGCGCGGGAACGGCCGGCTTCTGCTCGATCTCACTCACCGACGATCACCTCCTTGCGGCGGTCCTTGAACTCCGCCGCCCGTCGTCGGTTCGGGATGAGGCCCTGCGGCCGGAAGATCATCATCACCACGAGCACCAGGCCGAAGAAGAGGAACCGGTACTCGTAGAGCTCCACGCCGAACAGCTCGATGCCACGGAACCGCTCGATCATGTACGCCACCAGGCCGCCGCCGACGATGGCGCCGACGATGTTGCCGGAGCCGCCGAAGATGACCGCGGCGAGGATGATGATCGAGTTGAGCAGCTCGAAGTTCTGCGAGTTGACGAAGTTCTGCTTGCCCGCGAAGAGCGCGCCGGCCAGGCCGGCGATCGCCGCGCCCGACGCGAACGCCCACAGCTTGAACTTGAAGGTCGGCACGCCCATCAGCTGAGCGGCGTCCTCGTCCTCACGAATGGAGATCCACGCGCGCCCCACCCGGCTGTGGGTCAGGTTCCGCACCCCGATCACCACCAGGATGATCAGCGTGAGCACCAGCCAGTAGTACGGCCGGGCGTCGAGGATGCCGAAGAACGGCTTGCCGTCGGCGTACTTACCCGGCGGGTGCGGGATCTGGTTAAAGCCCCGCTGTCCCTTGAGGAACGGAACGCTGACCGCCGAGATCCGGATCATCTCGGCGAAGCCGAGGGTCACCAGCGCCAGGTAGTCACCGCGCAGCCGCAACGTCGGCGTGCCGAGCATGACGCCCGAAACCATGGTCAGCGCGATCGCCACCGGCACCACCAGCAGCCACGGCCAGAGCGTCTTGATGTCGCTGCTCGGCGAGGTCAGCACCGCCACGGTGTACGCGCCGACGGCGAAGAAGCCGAAGTAGCCGAGGTCGAGCAGGCCGGCGAAGCCGACCACGATGTTCAGCCCGACGGCCATCAGCACGTAGATCGAGACGGTGAACATCACCTGGGTGAAGTTCGAGCCGGTGGTCGGGATCGGCCCCAGGTACTGGTAGAACTCCTTGTTCGGCAGCGCGTAGAAGAACACGATGACCGCCACCAGCAGGGCCCACCGCACCCACTTCGGCGCGCTGCGCCACCGCTCCCCGACCGCCTCGCGGCCGGAACGCACCCGCTCCTGAACGGTCGTCATGCCCGTGCCCTCCCCAGCGACTCACCGAGCAGACCGGTCGGCCGGAACATCAGCAGCACCACCAGCACCGCGAAGGCCGCGAAGTCCTTCCACTCCGAACCGAACAGACCCGAGGCGTAGTTCTCCACCACGCCCAGCAGCAGACCGCCGACCAGCGCGCCGCGCAGATTGCCGATGCCGCCGAGCACCGCGGCGGTGAACGCCTTGAGGCCCAGCAGGAAGCCGACGCTGTAGGTCAGCGTGCCGATCTTCACGTCGTAGAGCAGACCGGCCACGCCGGCCATGGCGCCACCGGCGATGAAGACCATCATGATGATCCGGTCCTTGTTCACGCCCATCAGCGCGGCGGTGTTGGCGTCCTGGGCCACCGCCCGGATGCCGCGACCGACCCGGCTGCGGTTGATGAACTGATCCAGCGCGAACATCATCACCAACGCGGCGCCGACGGTGAGCAGCTGCACCGAGTCGATCGGCACGCCGGCGATCTCGAACAACGGCTTCGTCTCGACCAGGCTCGGAGCGCCCTGCGGGCGCCGGCGGGTGTAGACGCCGAACGCCTCCGAGATCGCGATCGACGCGCCGATCGCGGTGATGAGGAAGGCCAGCGGCGGGGCGTTGCGCTTACGCAGCGGCCGGTACGCCACCCGCTCGATGACCGTCGCCGTGCCCGCCGAGGCGATGGCCGCGACGATCACCGCCACGAGCAGGTAGAACATGATCGAGCCCAGCCCGCTGACCTGCGAGTTCTGGTCCAGGCCGAAGCCGTTCCAGGTCCACAGCGCGGCGAACGCGCCGGCGATGAAGACCTCGGAGTGGGCGAAGTTGATGAGTCTCAGCACGCCGTAGACCAGCGTGTAGCCGAGCGCGACCAGGGCGTAGATGGCACCCTGCGTCAGGCCGGTCGTGGTGAGTTCTCCGAAGTTGGAGAACAGTCCGTCGAAGTTCAAGGGCGGGACGCTCCATCGGGGTCTGGAGAGAGAAAAATGGGGTGCGGCCGGGAGCGAGCTCCCGGCCGCACCCACGATCAAGCCGTAGTCGCCGTCACAGCGACCGAGGTCAGGACTTCGGAATCTCCTGGTCCGGGACGACCTTGCCGCCCACCACCTTGAACGCCCAGACCTTCACCTGCGCCGGGTCCAGCTCGCCGCCCTCGACGAACTTGTAGCTGGCCGCCACGCCCTCGCCGGAGTAGCCCTTGACGAACTCGAGCAGGTCCGAGCGGGAGGTCTTGCCCGCCTTGATGCCGGCGAGCAGGATGTTCGCCGCGTCGTACGCGGTGTCGCTGTAGGTGCCCGGGTCAGTGCCGTTGAGGGCCTTGAAGTCCGCGGCGAAGGTGCCGCGCGCCTCGGTGGCCGGCTGGCACGGGCAGGTGAGGATGGTGCCCTCGGCAGCCGCCGCACCGGCGGAGTCGATGTACGCCTGGTCGTTCACGCCGTCACCAGCGACCAGCGGAGCGGTGACCCCGGCAGCGGTCAGCTGCTTGCGGATCAGGCCGGCCTCCTGGTAGTAGCCACCGTAGAAGATCGCCCCGACGTTCGCGTTCTTGACCTTGGTGACCACGCCGGAGAAGTCGGTCTGCTTGCCCTCGCCCTGGACCTTGTCCGAGCCGGCCACGGCCGAGCCGAGGACCTTCTTGACCTCGTCGGCCAGACCCGCGCCGTACGCGGACTGGTCGTCGATCACGTAGACCTTGTCGGCCTTGATCACGTTCTTGATGTAGTTGCCGGCCGCGGGGCCCTGGCTGAAGTCGTTGCCGACCGCCCGGAAGAAGGTCTTCCAACCCTGCTGCGACAGGCTCGGTCGGGTCGCCGACGCGGTGATGTGCACCAGGCCCGCCTCGCTGAACAGCGGGTCGGCGGCCTCCGACTCACCGGAGTAGGCCGGCCCGACGATGCCGAGGATCTTCGCGTCGTCGATGGCCTTCTGCGCCAGACCCGGGGCCTGGTCGGGGCTGCCCTGCGAGTCGAGCGGAACCAGCTCGACCTTGCAGTCGGCGTTCTCCTTGTTGTACTTGTCGACGGCCAGCTTGACGCCGTTGTTCTCATTGATACCGAGCGCCGCCGAGCTGCCGGTCAGCGCACCGAAGAACGCGATCTTGTTGCCGCACTTGTCGCCGCCACCGGACGCGGTGTCGTCTCCACCACTGCTGCAAGCGGTACCACCGGCGACGAGCGCCAGCATGGCGGCCCCACCGATCACCCGCGCGAGCTTCTGCCTCAAGGCCCGAACCCTCCTCCGTCGCATGGCCCAAACCACCCGCTACCAATTGGCCCTTGCGGGGGTGGACGAACCAGACCGTCGTCGCCGGTCTGGGCCGGGACGTTATCCCACCTGGGAGGTGTGGCGTAAGTCCTACGAGAGCGGGTTGACCGAACCGTTACACGCCGTGCCGGATCGGAAGCGATCGCTGTAAGAACCTTCGGCCACGAGAGGCCTGCGCCTTGGTTTCCTCGGTAAGTGGCCAACGCTGTATCACCCGCTACCGATCGACGATCGGCACCGCCGCCCACCAGGCACGGGACCCCGCACCGTCATCGGCGACCACCACTAATCGATCTCCGCCGAACGCCGCCGCCACCGCCGTGTCCCCACCATCGGACACCACGACCGGCAACACCATCGACCGCCACGAGCCGCCCGAATCGACCGAGAACCACAGGCCGTGGCGAGCCCCGTCGCCGGTCACCGCCAGCAACCCACCGCCAGCGGCCGACACGAGCCCGTGCACCGACGACACGCCCGGGCCGGCCGCAGCGAAACCACCGACCCTCCGCCAGCCCGCCGCACCGATCCGCTCCGCACCGCCACCAGGCGGCACCACCCGCCACACCCCGAACCCGTCCCGCAGCGAACCGACCACCACCACCGCACCGCCCACCAGAGCAACCCGCTGCGCCTGGCTCCGCCCGTCCGACGCCGGCAACTCCACCCGCCGCCAG
This sequence comes from Micromonospora sp. SL4-19, assembly GCF_047921475.1. NCBI lineage: Bacteria > Bacillati > Actinomycetota > Actinomycetes > Micromonosporales > Micromonosporaceae > Micromonospora > Micromonospora sp. SL4-19. The sequence continues at coordinate 228,725 of NZ_JBLROB010000006.1, read as the reverse complement.
GCCCGCCCGTCCACCGACGTCCAGGCCAGCGGCAGCGCCGCCGTCGCGTGCGGCGGCAGCACCGCCCCCACCACCAGCCACCCCGGCGGTACGGCCACCGCGTCCAACCCGACCGTCCGGCCCCGGCCGTCGCCGGCCAACTCCGGCACACCCTCGCGCAGCGTGAACCGCTCCCCGTCCGACGAGGTCCACACCGCTGCCCCGTCGGCCCGGGACCCGACCACCAGCCACCCGCCCGGCCCCGCGACCAGCCGGGAGACGCTCACCGCCCGTGGTCCCCCGTACAGCTCGAACGGGGCCGGCACCTCCCGCAGCGTGCCGTCGGGGGCCTGGGCCCAGGTGCCCGTACGCGGATTGCCGTGCACGCCCCCGTTCCGCGCGCCCACCGCTCCCAGCCGGCCCTGACGACAGGCCGCCGCGTAGAGCACGTGCCGCCGGCCGTAGAAGCTCGACGGCGCGATTGGCACCGACGACCACGAGAGACCGTCCGCGCTGGTCCACGCCGCCGGCCGGGTCTCTCCCTCGGGGTCGGCCACCCCGCCCACCACGAACCAGTGCCCGGCGCAGGCCGCCACGTCGCGCAGCAACAGCCGGCCGGGCGTTCCCGGCAGCACCGGCAGCGTCAGCGACCGCCACTGCGGACGGAGCGGTTCGGGATCGGCGTGCGCCGGCGAGCGCACGCAGCCGGCGAGCAGCACGACGGTGACACCGAGCACCGCCACCAGCCGCCGCAACGCCACGGGTCAGACTTTATCGATCACCGCCGCTCCCGCACAGGGGGAATCGACGGGTCAGGTGGCCGGCTGGGCCACCTCGCCGCCGGCGGTCTCCGCGAGGATCCGCTCGGCGACCTCCTTCATGGTCATCCGGTGGTCCATCGCCGTGCGCTGAATCCACTTGAACGCCTGCGGCTCGGTCATCCCGTACGTGGTCATCAGGGCGCCCTTGGCCCGCTCGACGGTCTTGCGGATCTCCAGCCGGTCGGTGAGCCCGGCGACCTCCGCCTCCAGCGCCGCGATCTCCGAGTAGCGCGACAGCGCGATCTCCACCGCCGGCACCAGGTCGCTCTTCTGGAACGGCTTGACCAGGTACGCCATCGCGCCGGCCGCCCGGGCCCGCTCCACCAGGTCACGCTGGCTGAACGCGGTCAGGATGATCACCGGGGCGATCCGGGCGCCGGCGATCCGCTCGGCGGCGGCCAGCCCGTCCATGATCGGCATCTTGATGTCGAGGATGACCAGGTCCGGCTTCAGCTCCTCGGCGAGCCGCACGGCGGTCTCGCCGTCACCGGCCTCGCCGACCACCTCGTAGCCCTCTTCGACCAGCATCTCGGCCAGGTCCAGCCGGATGAGCGCCTCGTCCTCGGCGATCAGTACGCGCCTGCGCTCGGCATCCGTCTGCGTCTCGGCCACGAGCCTCTCCCACCAGTCTGAACCCGACACCCACCCTGCCGGGTGTCGCCGCCCCTAGCCTAGTGGGTAACCTATGACACGACGCGACAGCGTCAGGCGACCCTGTCCCCGTATTCCAACCGGTAGAGAAACGGAGCTCAAACCTCCGACAGTGTGGGTTCGAATCCCACCGGGGGCACCAAAACTGTCGTACGGGCGTTCGAAGATGTCCATGTGCACCCACCCGAAATACGCGCGCGAGCGCGGCAGCTGTACCTCGCTGGCGCGACCGTCGCGGAGGCCGCCCGCGCCGTCGGGCTCTCTTATCCCACCGTCCGGCACTGGTGCAAGGATCGACCGGAGCCGAAGCAACAGAGCAGTGCGCTACGCTGCTTCCGCTGCCGTTCTGGCGTCGACCATCCGACAGATCTCGGCCAGTACGCCTACCTGCTCGGCCTCTACCTCGGCGACGGGCACCTGGTCACCGCCGCGCGGGTTCCGGTGCTGCGCATCAGTTGCGCCGATGCCTGGCCCGGCCTGATCGACGCCTGTGAGCAAGCCATGAAGAGTGTCCTCGCGGCCTCAGTGCAGCGCGTGCAGAAGCAGGGCTGTGTCAGCGTGCAGAGCTACGGCAAACACTGGCCGTGCATGTTTCCGCAGCACGGGCCCGGCAAAAAGCATGAACGGCCGATCGTCCTGGCCGACTGGCAGCACGAGATTGTTGCGGCGCAAACGGGCGACTTTCTGCGCGGCCTGTTCCACTCCGATGGCTGCCGGTTCGCCAACCGGGTCACCGTCCGCGGCAAGGAATACGTCTATCCGCGCTACATGTTCTCCAACCGGTCGTCCGACATCATGGAACTCTGTCAGTGGGCGCTCGACCTGCTGGGCATCGCCTGGCGGATGAACCTGCCCTGGTCCCTCTCCGTCGCCCGGCGGGACGCGGTCGCCGCGCTGGACCACCACGTCGGCCCGAAATCCTGACGCGGGGCAGCGCGACGACCGCGAGCTACGGGTCAGATCGCGGCGAGCGCCTGCTCCAGGTCGGCCCGCAGGTCCTCCGGGTCCTCCAGGCCGACGGAGATCCGCAGCAGTCCGCCGCACGGCTTGGCGTCCCCCTCGACCGGTCGGTGGGTGAGCGAGGCGGGGTGCTGGATCAGGGTGTCGACGCCGCCGAGCGAGACGGCGTGGGTGATCAGCCGGCAGGCGCCGGCGACGGCTGCCGCGGCGGGGGCGCCGCCGCGTACCTCGAAGGCGAGCAGGCTGCCGGTGCCGGACATCTGGCGGCCGACCAGCGCGGCGGGGTCGTGCAGCGCGGGGTGGTGGACCCGCTCGACGGCGGGGTGCCCGGCGAGCCAGCTGGCGAGCTTCTCGGCGCCGGCCTGCTGGGCGCGGACCCGCAGCGGCAGGGTCTGCAGGCCGCGGTGCAGCAGGTACGCGCCGAGCGGGTGCAGGATCGCGCCGGTGACGGCGCGGACCTGGCGCAGCCGGGCGGCCCAGTCGGGGTCGCAGGCGACGACGCCGGCGAGGACGTCGCCGTGGCCGCCGATGCTCTTGGTGGCGCTGTGCAGCACGAGCGCGGCACCGTGCCGGGCGGGCTGCTGGAGCACCGGGGTGGCGACGGTGTTGTCGACGAGCAGCGGGACGTCGCCGGCGGCCTTGGCGAGGGCGGCGATGTCTACCAGGTCGAGGGTGGGGTTGGCCGGGGTCTCGACGACGACCAGCGCGGTGTCGGGGCGGATCGCGGCGCCGACCTCGTCGGGGCGGGCCCAGGTGACCTCGGTGCCGAGCAGGCCGGTGGCGAGCACGTGGTCGGTGCCGCCGTAGAGGGGGCGGACGGCGACGACGTGTCGCTTCCCGTCGCGGGTGGCGGCGAGCAGGGTGGCGGTGAGGGCGGCCATGCCGCTGGCGAAGGCGACGGCCTCGGCGGTGCCTTCGAGGGTGGCGAGGGCGTTCTCGAAGCGGGCCACGGTGGGGTTCCAGAGCCGCTGGTAGACGGCGCTGGCGCCGGGCGGGAGGGTGCCGCCGGTGGCGAGGGCTTCGTACGCGTCACCGCCGTCGTCGACCGACGGCAGCGGGTTGGTGGTGGAGAGGTCGATGGGCGGTACGTGGACGCCGAGCACGGCGAGGTCGTCGCGCCCGGCGTGCACGGCTGTGGTGTCCACGGCGGTCATGGCTCGAAGCATCGAACATGACAGCATCATCGGGCAATAGAGACGAAGGAAATTCTGCGGACTGCTCTTTTGTCATCGGGAGATTCGAAGAATGATGGTGGCATGCCTGTCGCACCGAATGATGTACGGCCGTTCGCGGCGCTGGACGACGTCGACCGCGCGATCCTGACCGAGCTGGCGGCCGACGGCCGGCTGCCGAACAACGCCCTCGCCGAGCGGGTCGGGGTGGCACCGTCCACCTGCCTGGCCCGCACCCGGGCGCTGCGCGAGTGTGGGGCGATCCGCGGGTTCCACGCCGAGGTGAACCCGGCGGCGGTCGGGTTGCCCTTGCAGGCGCTGGTGTCGGTACGGCTGGCCGCCCACGAGCGGGCGGCGGTGGACGCCTTCCGGGCCCGGTCGGTGCGGCTGCCCGGCGTGGTGTCGGTGTTCCACGTGGCCGGCGCGGAGGACTACGTGCTGCACGTGCGGGCGGCATCGGGGGACGCGCTGCGGGACTTCGTCCTGGACCATCTGGCGGTGGATCCGGCGGTGCAGCACACCCAGACGAGCCTGATCTTCGAGCAGGCGCGCGGTATGGGATAGGGGCGGCCGGGAGGAACAATTCCGGTGCGGGACGTGTTGATCAGACGCGTGATCGACGTACCGCTGTCTGTTCTTGATCTTGCTCCAGTCGCCCGCGGCGCGACCGCCGGTGAGGCGCTGCGGCACACCACCGAGCTGGCCCGCCGCACCGAGGAGCTGGGCTACCGCCGGTTCTGGGTGGCCGAGCACCACAACATGCCCGCGATCGCCAGCTCCGCCCCGGCGGTGCTGCTCGCGCACCTCGCGGCCAACACCTCGACGATCCGGCTCGGCTCGGGCGGGGTGATGCTGCCCAACCACGCGCCGCTGGTGGTGGCCGAGCAGTTCGGCACGCTGGAGGCGCTGCATCCGGGCCGCATCGACCTGGGCATCGGCCGGGCACCGGGCACCGACCAGGTGACCGCGCTGGCGCTGCGCCGGACCATGGAGGGGCTGTCGGCGGAGAACTTCCCCCGGGAGCTGGCCGACCTGATGAACTACTTCAGCGGCGCGGAGCCGGGCCCGATCACCGCCACCCCGGGCAAGGGGCAGTCGCCGGCGGTCTGGCTGCTCGGGTCGAGCGGGTTCAGCGCCCAACTCGCCGGGCTGCTCGGGTTGCCGTTCTCGTTCGCGCACCACTTCAGCGCGCAGCACACGCTGCCCGCGCTCCAGCTCTACCGGCAGAGTTTCCGGCCGTCGCAGTGGCTGGAGCGGCCGTACGCGATGGTGGCGGTCAACGCGATCTGCGCCGAGACCGACGAGCGGGCGGAGTGGCTGGCCGGCCCGGCCGGGTTGTCCTTCCTGAAGCTGCGCTCGGGGCGGCCGGAGCCGCTGGCGACGCCGGAGGAGGCGGCGGCCTACCCCTACACGGAGCTGGAGCGGGAGTTCGTGGCCCAGCGCCGGGAGGGGCAGGCGACCGGTTCCCCGGAGACGGTGGCCCGGCAGCTCGGCGCGCTGCTGGAGCGCACCGGCGCCGACGAGCTGATGCTGACCACGATGGTGTACGACGTGGCCGACCGGGTCCGCTCGTTCGAGCTGATCGCCGAGCGGGTGGCCGGTGGCCTGAGCCGAAACGGCTGAAACACGCTCTTCACAGCCCCGTCACCCCGCCGTCGCGCGGCGCCTCTACCTTGGTGACCGGTGGTGGTACGGCACTCCCGGTCGGGACGGGTCGGGGGTGCCGCGGTGTGGTGCACCGGGTCGCCAGTGCGGGTTCCGCGCGGGCGACCCGGTGCCAGCCGGGCCGGGCCTCGAGTTCAGCGCAGGTAGATGTTCGGTGCGGGCGGGGTAGCCATGGCCCTCCATCTGCTTGGCGCCGGCCGGAGGTGGCGCGGTGGTGGGTGGCACGGTGGTCGGGGGCGCGGTGGTGGTCGGCGGCGTGCTGGTGGGCGGGGCGCCGGTGCCGGCGGAGGAGGTACGCCGCGCTGACGATGAGGGTGGACGCTGCTGATCGACATCCATCAATGGCTCCGCGCACGGGCATCGTAGGACAGTGCGTTCCCGCCGCACAACCGCCATCGGCGCCCCTTGCCCGCGCCCCGCCCACCTGATCGACTCCAGGCATGGCTGAGCACATGGACCCGGAGGAGTTCCGCCGCGCCGGGCACGCCGTGGTGGACTGGATCGCCGACTACTGGACGACGCTCGGAAAGCGGCCGGTGACCTCGCAGGACCCACCCGGCGTGGTGGCCGCCGCGCTGCCCGACGGGCCGAGCGAGCAGGGTGAGCCGGTCGAGGCCGTCCTGGCCGACCTGGACCGCATCGTCACACCGCGGCTGACCCACTGGCAGCACCCGGGCTTCTTCGGCTACTTTCCCGCCAACACCTCCGGGCCCAGCGTGCTGGGCGACCTGGTCAGCTCCGGCCTCGGCGTGCAGGGGATGCTCTGGGCGACCGGACCGGCCTGCACCGAACTGGAGACGGTGCTGCTGGACTGGATCGCCGGCCTGCTCGACCTGCCGGAGCGGTTCCGCTCGACCAGCCGCGGCGGCGGGGTCATCCAGGACTCCGCCTCGTCGGCGACCCTGGTCGCCACCCTGGGCGCGCTGCACCGGGCCAGCAAGGGGCGGTGGCGCTCCGACGGCATCGACCGGCGCTACCGGGCGTACACCTCCACCCACGGGCATTCCTCGATCGAGAAGGCGGCCCGGATCGCCGGGCTGGGCGCCGACGGGGTCCGCACCATCGAGGTGGACCCGGCGACGCAGGCGCTACGCCCCGCGGCGCTGCGGGCGGCGATCGAGGCCGACCTGGCCGCCGGCGTGGTGCCGGCGATCGTGGTGGCCACCATCGGCACCACGTCCACCACCGCGGTCGACCCGCTGCCGGAGATCGGCGCGATCTGCGCCGAGCACGGCATCTGGCTGCACGTTGACGCCGCGTACGCGGGCGCGGCGGCGGTCTGCCCCGAGCTGCGCTGGTCGCACGCCGGGGTCGAGCATGCCGACTCGTACTGCTTCGACCCGCACAAGTGGCTGCTCACCGGCTTCGACTGCGACGCGTTCTGGGTGGCCGACCGGGGCGAGCTGATCGAGGCGCTGACGGTGATGCCGGAGTTCCTACGCAACGCGGCGACCGAGTCCGGGGCGGTGATCGACTACCGGGACTGGCAGGTGCCGCTGGGCCGCCGGTTCCGGGCGCTCAAGCTCTGGTTCGTGCTCCGCTGGTACGGCGTCGAGGGGCTGCGGGCCCACATCCGTTCCGGGGTGGCGCTCGCCGCCCGCTTCGCCGCGCGGGTCTCGGCCGACGACCGGTTCGAGCTGGCCGCACCGCATCCGTTCTCGCTGGTCTGCTTCCGGCTGCGCGCCGGCGACGAGGCGAGTGCCGAGCTGCTGCGCCGGGTCAACGACACCGGGCGGGTGCTGCTGACCCACACCCGCGTCGAGAATCGGTACACGCTGCGCCTGGCGGTCGGCTCGCCGCTGACCACCGAGCAGCACGTCAACGAGGCCTGGGATCTGCTCTCCGCCGCGGCCGACGACCTGCTCACGGCCTGACCGTCACGCGCCATGCCATGCTCGCCGGCGCGGCCAACGGGCACGACTGAACACTGTCGGTAAGGTCCGGCCCGAGTGACGAGTCCGCTGCGGGTTCGCTTTGCTCTGCAGCCATCCACGCAGCAGCAACGGAACGTGACCGTTGGTAGGCGCCGTCAGGTCAGCCGGACGGACGTCGTCACTGCTCGGTGGCGGTGCTGCGGTAATGGCTGCAGAGCAAAGCGAGGGAAGGGCACCCGGCACACCGCTCCGGCCGTAACGGAGAGTGGCGCTACGGTGGGTGACGCCTGCGGGTGCGCGTCCCCGGCTCGCCCGGCGGTCAGCCCTCGACGGCGGCGAGCCGACGGGGCTCCTCCGGCATCGCGCGGTCGCCGTCGCTCGCCGGCCCACCGGCGGCCGGGACGGCCGCAACGGGCGCGTCCGGCGCGGCGAGCGCGGGCGCGGCCGGCGCGGCATCGGTCGGCACGGCCTCGGTCGGCGCGGCATCGGTCGGCGCGGCATCGGTCGGCGCGGCGAGCGCGGCGTCGGCGACGGCCCGGGCTCGGCGGGTACGGCGCAGCGCCCGCACCGCCAGCGCCAGCGCGGCCAGCCAGCCGGCTCCGAGCAGCGCGTAGACCAGGGACGGGACGGGGCCGCCCAGCTCCCCGACGCGCAGCAGCGTCCGGGCGTTGGTCAGCACGATCACTCCGCCGATGACGGCGCCCAGCAGCTGGGCGGGGACGATGCGGACCAGCCAGGCGGCGATCGGCGCGGCGATCAGGCCACCGACCAGCAGCGCGGCCACCGTGGGCAGCAGGAAGCCCTCGGAGCCGAGGCCGACGAGGAACCCGGCGCTGGCCGCGCCGGCCACCAGGAACTCGGACGTGTCGACCGAACCGATGACCTTGCGCGGCTCCATCCGGCCGGAGACCAGCAGCGCCGGGGTAGCGACCGGACCCCAGCCGCCCCCGCCGGTGGCGTCGACGAAGCCGGCGACCAACCCGAGCGGGGCGAGGAAGCGGCTCCGCAGGCGGCCGGCGGCCCGGTTGGCGCGCAGCGGCCGGGAGAAACGGACCAGCAGGTACGCGCCCAGGGTGAACAGGATGGCGGCCATCCACGGGGCGGCGGCCTCGGTGGAGATGGAGCTGAGGAAGGTGGCGCCGGCGAAGGCGCCGATCGCCCCGGGCACTGCGATCCGGCCGACCACCCGCCAGTCGACGTTGCCGAACCGCCAGTGCGACACCCCCGCCGCGAGGGTGGTGCCGATCTCCGCCAGGTGCACCGAGGCGGACGCGGCGGCCGGCGCCACTCCGGCGAACAGCAGCAGGGTGGAGGAGGTGAGCCCGTACGCCATGCCGAGCGCGCCGTCGACCAGCTGCGCGGCGAGCCCGACCAGGGCGAGGATCAGCAGCTTGCGCACGAGCGCCCTCCGTCTTTTCGGCATCTCCTATCGACTTGGTCGACAATGCGGCACGGAGGCGTCCCGGTCAAGTCCTCCATCCGGTTGGTGGGACGCGCCGGACGGCGCGGACGGGACGCGGGTCGGCCCGCCGCCGGCCTGACGACGGGGCGGCGCGAGGCCGGCGATCAGCTCCAGGCGCTCGGGTCGGCCGCGAGGTCGTTGACCCGGCCGGGCAGTGCGCCGCTGGCCACATCGGCGATCGTGACCAGTTCGAGGATCTCCCGCTCACTGGCCCGCAGGGCGATCCAGACCTCCTGCAACGCCCGGGCCGCCCCCTGGTAGCCGAGCTGCTCCGGGCGCTGGCCACGGACGTGCGCCAGCGGACCGTCGATCACTCGGATCACCTGGGCGAGGGAGATCTCCGAGGCCGGCCGGGCCAGCCAGTAGCCGCCCTCCGGGCCGCGCTGGGCGTGCACGATCCCGCCCCGGCGCAGCTGGAGCAGGATGCTCTCCAGGAACTTCGGCGGGATGTCCTGGGCGCGGGCGATCTGCTCGGCGGTCACCGGCCGGCTCCGTCCGGCCGCCGCGCCGCTGGCGACCGAGGCCAGCTCGGCGGCCGCGCGGAGGGCGTAGTCGACCCGGGCGGAGAGGCGCATGCCGGCAAGGTTAGCCCGCTGTTCAGCCGGCCGGTTTCCCGACCCGCGGCCCGAACGGCCACGGTTCGCCGGTCAGGCGCCTACCCGGCGCAGCAGCCCCTCCTGCACGGCGCTGGCGATGTGCCGGCCGTCAGTGGTGAACATCCGGCCGGTGGCCAGCCCGCGGGCGCCGGAGGCGGACGGACTCCAGCAGTCGTAGAGGAACCACTCGTCGGCCCGGAAGGAGCGGTGGAACCAGAGCGCGTGGTCCAGGCTCGCGCCCACCACTCCTCCGGGGCCCCAGACCTCGCCGTGCACCGAGAGCACCGAGTCGAGCAGGGTCAGGTCCGAGGCGTACGCCAGGGCACAGGCGTGCAGCAGCGGGTCGTCGGGCAGCTTGCCGTCGATGCGCATCCAGACCCGCTGGTGCGGCTCGGCGGGCCGGTCGCCGGGGCGCACCCAACCGGGCTCGCCGACGTAGCGGACGTCGATCGGGCGCGGGATCTGGCCCCAGATCCCGAGCCGCTCCGGATAGCGGGAGAGCCGGTCGGTCATGGTCGGGACCTCGTCCGGACCGGGCACGTGGAGCGGGGCCGGCGCCTGGTGGTCCAGCCCGTCCTCCCGCCGCTGGAACGACGCCGACATGAAGAAGATCGGCTTGTCGTGCTGGAGCGCGACCGACCGGCGCACCGAGAAGGAACGGCCGTCGCGGACGTTCTCCACCTGGTACTCGATCGGCTCGGCCGGGTCGCCGGGGCGGACGAAGTAGCCGTGCAGGGAGTGCACGAATCGCTCCGGGTCGACGGTGCGCCCGGCGGCGACCAGGGCCTGACCGGCGACCTGGCCGCCGTACACCCGCTGCGGGCCGACCGGCGGGCTCATCCCCCGGAAGGTCATCTCGCCGATGTGGTCCAGGTCCAGCACCGCCAGGAGCTGGTCGACGGCGGCCTGGCCGGTCGCCACCGCCGGTTCGCTCACTGCAGCGCCCGGGCGGAGGCGGCGTCGACCAGCGAGCCGAGCTGGTGGACCCGCAGGGTGTTGGTGGAGCCGGGGGTGCCGGGCGGGCTGCCCGCCACGATCACCACGTGGTCGCCGGGGTTGGCCCGGTTGAGGCCGAGCAGCGCCTGGTCGACCTGGCGGAACATGTCGTCGGTGTGCTCGACGAAGGGCATCAGGAACGTCTCGACGCCCCAGGACAGGGCGAGCTGGTTGCGCACCTCGGGCACCGGGGTGAAGGCCAGCAGCGGCAGGTCGCAGTGCAGCCGGGCGAGCCGCTTGACGGTGTCGCCGGTCTGCGAGAAGGCGACCAGCGCCTTGGCGCCGATGGCCCGGGCGATCGAGGACGCGCCGACGGTGAGCGCGCCGCCGTGCGTACGCGGGTCGTGCTGGAGCCGCGGCACGGCGATCGAGCCCGACTCGGTGGTCTGGATGATCTTGGCCATGGTGCTGACCGTGAGCACCGGATACTTGCCGACGCTGGTCTCGCCGGAGAGCATCACCGCGTCCGCACCGTCGAGCACCGCGTTCGCCACGTCCGAGGCCTCGGCGCGGGTCGGCCGGGAATTCTCGATCATGGAGTCGAGCATCTGGGTGGCCACGATGACCGGCTTGGCGTTCTCCCGGCAGAGCTGCACGGCCCGCTTCTGCACCAGCGGCACCTGGTCGAGCGGCAACTCGACGCCGAGGTCGCCACGGGCGACCATGACGCCGTCGAAGGCGAGCACGATCGCCTCCAGGTGGTCGACCGCCTCCGGCTTCTCGACCTTGGCCAGCACCGGGCGGGACACGCCCTCCTCGGCCATGATCGAGTGCACGAGCTTGATGTCGTCGGGCGAGCGGACGAAGGACAGCGCGATCATGTCGACGCCCAGCCCGAGGGCGAAGCGCAGGTCGTCGGCGTCCTTCTCGGAGAGGGCCGGGACGCTGACCGCCACGTTCGGCAGCGAGACGCCCTTGTTGTTGGAGACCGGGCCACCCTCGGTGACCAGGCACCGGATGTCGTTGCCGGTGACGTCGCTGACCTCGACCGCGACCCGGCCGTCGTCGATCAGCAGCCGGTCGCCCGGCTTCACCTCCTGCGGCAGCTTGCGGTAGGTGCAGGAGACCCGCTCCTTGGTGCCGAGGACGTCGTCCCCGGTGATCACGACGGAGTCGCCGGTGCGCCACTCGTGCGGGCCGTCGGCGAACCGACCGAGCCGGATCTTCGGGCCCTGGAGGTCGGCGAGCACCGCGACGGGACGCCCGGCCGCGTCGGCCGCCTCACGGACGAGCCGGTAGACCGCCTCGTGGTCCTCGTGGCTGCCGTGGCTGAAGTTGAGCCTCGCCACGTTCATGCCCGCTTCGACCAGGCCCCGGATGCGCTCCGGGGACGAGGTGGCGGGGCCGAGGGTGCAGACGATCTTCGCGCGGCGTGTCACGCCCATCAGGCTAGTCTCTCCTCCGGGTCGACCGGCCGGCCGACCCCTTTCGGACTGCGGAACAGTTGTCCAACGACGCGCGACGCCCGCGCAGGCGGGCGGTACGGGACGGACCCCGGACGTCGTGGGTGGCGGGCGTCGGCGACCGCGCGGCGGAAATCGTACCGCCAACCGTGATCCGCCGTCGGAGCGCTCCCGCGCTCGCCGTTCGAGGCAGCGCCGCCCGTCGATCGGCCGCGCTCAGCTCTGCGTCTTCGCCAGCGGGAACTCCAGCGAGCCGGCCGGGCAGAGGAAGGTCAGCACGTCCACCCGGTAGAGCCCGGCCTGCACCGCCGGGTCGGCCTCCATGACGCTGCGCACGTCGTCCACCGAGCCCGTCCGGGCCAGGCCGAAGCCGATCGGCGGGTCCGGCTCCCGGGCCGGGCCGTCCACCGAGCCGTCGATCAGGATGACGCCCTGTCGCTGCAGCGCCTGCATGTGCTGGTTGTGCTCGGCCTGCAACCGCTGCACCGTCTCCTCGGGCAGAGCCCGACCCGACGGCCCCGGGTAGAGCACGATGCACTCGTACGTGTCGAGCGCGAAGTCGACCCGCGGCGTTGCGGCCATGGCGCACCTCCAGGCGTACGGCCCCTCCGGCCCAGCGTCGCACGGCGCGGCGGGGCTCGGCGGTCGCTCCGCCCAACTGCCTGGGGCCGGGCCGGGTTGTCGACGCGCTGCGCCGTTCGCCCGCCCTCTCCTCCGTTCCGCCGACATGGGCTCGAGCTACCAGACCGTTCCCGTCGACCCTTTCCGTTACGTGATCGACCCGATACCGTCGGGAAGGATTTTCGCGTCCGGGACGAGGTGGGGTCCGAAGTGGAAGAGTTCGACTACGTCATCGTCGGTGCCGGGGCGGCCGGCTGCGTGCTGGCCAACCGGCTCAGCGAGGACCGGGGCACCCGGGTGCTGCTGATCGAGGCGGGTGGCTGGGACCGCAGCTCCTCCGTCCGCATCCCCAAGGCGTTCTCCCGGCTGATGGATGATCCGCGTACCGCCTGGCACTATCCGGCCACGACCGGGCCGGGGCCGGACGAGACGTGGCAGCGCGGACGGCTGATCGGGGGCTCCACCTCGATCAACGGCATGATCTACAGCCGCGGCTCGCAGCCCGACTACGACGCGCTGGAACGCCTCGGCAACCCCGGCTGGGGCTGGTCCACCATGTTGCCGATCTTCAAGCGGCTGGAGGACAACCCGCTGGGCGCCTCGCCGCTGCGCGGCGCCGGCGGCCCGCTGCGCCTGTCCACCGCCACCGGCACCGACGAGCTCTGCGAGGAGATGATCGAGGCCGGGGCGGAGCTGGGCTGGCACCGGGTCGACGACCTCAACGCCGACGACGGCGAGCGGATCGGCTACGCCATGGCCACCATCCGTGACGGGCGCCGGGTCAGCGCCGCCACGGCCTTCCTGCACCCGGTGCGCAGCCGCCCGAACCTGACCGTCGCGGTCGACACCGTGGTGCTGCGTGTCCTGATTCGGGACGGCCGGGCGGTCGGGGTGCGCGCCGAGCACCGGGGCCGGCAGGTCGACCACCTGGCCGCCGCCGAGGTGATCCTGGCCGCGGGCGCGATCGCCACCCCGCAGCTGCTGCAGGTCTCCGGCATCGGGCCGGCCGACACCCTGCGGTCCGCCGGCGTGGAGGTGCTGCTCGACCGGCCCCGGGTGGGCGCGGGCCTGCGCGAGCACCGGTCGATGCCCCTGCAGTACCGGCTGGCCGGGCCCGGCGGCTACAACGCGCAGCTCAGCAGCCGGCTCGGGCAGGGCCGCGCCGCTCTCCGCTACCTGCTCACCCGCCGCGGCCCGCTCGCGCTGCCGGTGTTCGACGTCGCGGCCCACATCAAGTCCCGTCCGGAGCTGGACCGTCCGGACGCCCACCTGCTGATGGCGCCCTTCTCGGCGGCGCCGCGGCGACCGGGCCGGGCGTTGGAGCTGGAGCAGGAGCCGGGCCTGATGTGCATGGGCACGGTTACCCACCCGGACAGCGAGGGAAGCCTCACCATCACCGGGCCCGACCCGCGCACGCCACCCGCGATCGCGACGAACTACTTCGCCACCCCGCACGACCGCCGGGTGGCGGTGGATGCCTTCCGGCGGATGCGGGACCTCTTCGCCACCACGCCGATCGCCAAACGGATCAAGGCGGAGGTCCTGCCCGGGCCGGCGATGCAGACGGACGAGGAGATCCTCGAGGCGGCCCGGGTCCACGGCTACTGCGGCTACCATGCCATCGCCACCTGCGCGATGGGCCCGGACGACGAGCACGTCGTCGATCCGCAGCTGCGGGTACGCGGCGTGACCGGACTGCGTGTCGTCGACGCGTCGGTGCTGCCGGTGATGGTCTCGGGCTACACCAACGCGCCGGTGACCGCGCTGGCCTGGCGGGCCGCCGACCTGATCCTCGACCGGACCACCACGGGCTGACCGGCGGGCGACGCCCGGCTGCCCGCCGGCGTGCTCGGATCAGAGGGCGAAGCAGTCGGGCCGGATCGCGGCGCCGGCGAGCGCCTGCCGGACGACGGTGTACGTCGTACCGTCGAGGACCAGGCCGAGGTGGCCGACCACCCGCAGCGGGCACCACGCCTGGACCAGGACGTTGGTGGCGCCGTCGGCGAGGGTGGCGTTGTCGACCGGGCGGACCAGTTCGTCCTGCCAGGTCCGGACGGTGGTCCAGCGGACGGCGCCGGGGGTGTCGTCGCCCGCGTTGAGGCTGGCGAGGAAGTCCGAGCCGATCGACATCTGCTGGCAGGCGGGGATCCCGACGCAGCTGCCCAACCCGACGAATGTCAGGATGTTGGCAACGTAGGTGCCCTGCTGCGGGCTGCCCAGGCTGACGTAGTGGTCGACCCGGTCGGCGCCGCCGAGGAACTTGACGTACCAGCGGGAGACCAGCCCGCCCTCGGAGTGGGTGACCATGTCCACCTTGGCCGCGCCGGTGGCGGCGCGGACCTGGTCCACGTAGGACGACAGGGCGCGGGCGGACTCGCGGATGTCGCCGAAGCCGAGGTCGGGCAGCTGGTAGATCCAGACCCGGTGGCCGTCGGCGCGTAGCCGGGCGGCGATCGGCTCGTACGCGATGGAAACGCCGATCAGACCGCCGACGACGATGACGGGCGCGGAGCCGGCGACGGCGGTGGTGGCGGACGCCGCGGCCGGGGCCGGGGCGGCGCGCTCGGCGGTGGCGGCCTGGGCGGCGGTGGCCGGGGCGAGCAGGGCGGCGACGGCGGTGGTGGCGGTGAGGACCTTTCGGAGCAGCATGGCTGCACCTCCGGGGGCGGCGCCCGGGGACCCGGGAGAGGCGGACGGGGATCCGATCGATCGTGGGAACGATGATGCGCGATCCGTTTCACGTCCGTCAATGAAAAGTTACGCATCGGTAACCCGTTGTTCCGCCTCGGGCACGAACCGGCGTATCGGACATTCGGCGGGGTCGCCCACTCACTGGGATCCGGCGGTGTCACCTGCGTGAGCCGGGCTGATCGCGAGCGCGGTCGCCGCCAACCCGGCCCGGTCGAACCGCTCGGGATCGACCAGCACGTCGACCGCGACGCCCGGCTCGACCAGCCAGAACGCCTCCGCCGTGCCGATCAGGCCGGGACCGTCGGGGTGCGGGAGCTCGGCCAACTCCTCGCCGGCGGGGTCGCGCTCGTGGTAGTCGGCGAGGAAGTCGTGCAGCGCGGCGAGGTCGGTGAGCTGGTCACCGCGGAGCACGTGCACCCGCAGGTCGACCCGGTAGCCCTCGTCGACCTGCCGCTCCCAGACCCGGGTGGCGAAGCTGACGTCGTCCCACTCGGTGGCGAAGTCCGACACCTCCGTACCGGCGTCGCCCGGCACGTGGCCGATGTGGAAGCCGTCCAGCTCACCGCCGTCCCGGCCGATGATCTCCGCGGTCTCGCTCATCCCGCCGTCTCACCACCCCTGCTCAATTTCCCAACGCCTGGACCTTGGCGATCGTCTCCTGGACGTGCTGCCTGGCGGGATCGCCGCCCCGGGCGGCCTGGGCCAACGACTGCCGGTAGGCGTCGATCATGCCGAGCAACGGACCGGCCGCCACGCCCTCCAGCGCGCCGGCCACCAGCGCCCGCGCCTCGGCAGCGTCCTGGGCCGCGGCCGCCGTCTTGGCCTTCGCCTCGTCCAGCTTCTGTGCCGCCGCCGCGAGCCTGGCGATGACCTGCGCTGCGCTCACGCGCCCTCCCCACGTCACCCGGATCGCTCGACCCACGCCACCGGCGCCGGCCACAAAGGAGCCTACGAGATCGCCGCACGCCCCGCGACCAAGCGATCACAGATGAGGATCCACCGGTGCTCAGTGGAACGCCGTCCCGGTGCTCAGCCGATCAGGCGGAACGCCAGGAGGTAGACGCAGAAGAGCGACGGGGAGACCAGCGCACAGATCACGAAGCCGAGCGGGACGTACCGCGACGGTGGGGTGCCGGCGCTGATCGGCGGCCTGCCCCATCGGCCGAGCACCAACTGCCCGGCGAGGAACGACAGCAGCGGAACGCCCGCGCACGAGACGGCGGCCACCAGATCGAGCCCGGTGGCCGGGATCTGCGAGCCCATCAGGGCGGCCAGCATCAGCACCGAGCCGACCAGCGAACAGACGGCGTAGACCGCGACGGCCCGAGCCGGCGGCGACCAGGTGGGCAGCAGCGCGGACCGGTGGGCGAGCGCCTCGGCCTGCTGCCCGTACCGGTCGGCCTCGTCGACGAGCTGCCGGGCCGCGGCCAGCTCCGCCGCCGGGTCCACCTCCGCCACCCGCGGCGCGGGCACGGTCCCTGCCGGATACGCCCAGACCCCCGGCCGCTCCGGCGCGGCGGCTTCGCCGCCGGTCGCCACCGGCCCGGTCCCGGGCAGGGATCCGGGCGCCCCCGCCGTGGTCGTCGCGCCACCCGGCGGCGCCGGCACCGGCGATCCGCCGCCGGGCGGCGCAGGCGCGGCCCCGGGCGCGGCGCCGGGTGCCGGTGCCACGCCGACCTGAGAGGCCGGCCCGTCCGGCGAACCGGGCGGTACGAGGGGCCCGTCCGGAGGCGGGGTGGGCAGGCCGGCGGCCCGGCCGAGCTGGTCGAGGCGCTGCCCCTGGGCGGCGAGCCGGTGGCCGAGCTGGTCGACGGCGGCGTGCAGGCCGCGGCGGCGGTCCGCCTCGGCGGCGACGGCCCGCTCACCGCCGCGCTGCCGGGCGGAGAGCTCCCGGACCAGGGCCGCGTACTCCTCGAAGCCGGTCACCGGTCGTCTCCGTCGCCGACGAAGGGCACGATCAGGCTGGTCCGCTGATCGTGCCGGTCCACCAGCAGGGCCCGCCCGTCGCGCGGGGTGTAGCTGAGGTCGTGCATTCCGAGGTGCAGACCGAGGTCGGCGCCGGGCACGTTCAGCGCGACCAGGCAGGCCAGGTCGTCGCGGTTCTGCGTACCGCCCAGGTCCTCGCCGAGCCGACGCAGCCCGCGCCACCAGCCGAGCAGGTGCACCCCGTGCGCCGGCCCCTGACGCAGCACGGCCCGCAGGTCGTCGTGCCCGGAGCGGAAGGTGGTCGGATCGGTGGTGGCGAGCGCGTCGGCGGCGGCGTCCACACCGAACACCACGAGGTACGTCCGGCCGGTGGGCCCGGTCGACGAGCCGGCCGGGTGGGCAGCGGCGGGCGAGCCCTGCCCGGGCCCGTCGGCGGTGACGAGGGCGGCGAGCCGGCCGGGCAGGTCTGCCTGGTCGAGGCGTTGCACGGGCTGGCCGGCGGCGGCCAGCTCCATGGCGAGGTCGTTGGCGAGGTCCGTGGTGCCGGGGGCCAGGGGGGCGAGCAGGAAGCGGGCCGTGCCGGGGGCGTGCTGCCGGGCCAGGCTGAGGGTGGCCGAGCGGAGCACGTCCGCCCCGGCGGCGGCGGTGCCGACCACGGCCAGGTGCCGGCCGGGAACGGGGTCGAGACGCACCGAGGCGCCACTGCCGGCCACGTCGACCGTGCGGCCGACCAGGGCGAGCGGCGGCTCGGCGCCGGGACGCAGCCCCGCCCAGGTGGGATCGTCGACCAGCCGCGGTGTCTCGTACCCCCGGAAGACCGTGGGGGGCGGCGAGCCCGCCGGCCGGGCCTGGAACAGCTCGCGCCGCAGCGCGGCCAGGTCGGCGCGGGCGGCGTGCGCGTCGGGGAAGCGGACCTCGGTGTTCGCGCCGGCCACGCCGCCGGCGGTGTTGACCACGGCCGTCCCGACCGCGAGCGCCGTCGCGGCGTCGTTGAGCGGATCGAGCACACCGCCTCCGCCGGGGAGCGCCACCCGCAACGGGAACTGACCGAAGATCGCCTCGGCCCGGCCGTAGAGGGCCTCGACGCCGGTGATGCTCTGGCTGGCCAGCACCAGGTGCAGGCCGTACGAGCGGCCCTTGCGGGCCAGCTCCTCCAACAGGTCGACGGCCTGCCGGGCGAGCGCGTCGTTGCCGGCGAAAAGGACGTGGAACTCGTCGACGACGGTGACGATCCGGGGCGGCCGGGCGTTCGGCGGCAGATCGGCGAGCTTGGTGACGCCGTGCCGCTTGAGCAGGGCGGCCCGGCGGGTCAGCTCGGTGCGCAGCTCGCGCAGCAAGGCGACGCCGTACTCGCGGTCGGACTCGATGCCGACCGCGCGGGCGTGCGGCAGCCAGGACGGGTCACGTTCGGTGGGGACGAACTCGGTGAAGCTCACCCCCTCCTTGAAGTCGAGCAGATAGAGCTGAAGCTCGGCCGGGGAGTAGCCGGCGGCCAGCCCGTAGAGCACGTCGAGCAGGAACACGGTCTTGCCGGCGCCGGTCCGCCCACCGACCAGCCAGTGCGGGGTGGCGTCGTCGAAGGCGACCGTGACCAGCTCCCGGCCGACGGCTCCAGGTCGTGGCGCGGCGTCAGACGCGCCGAGCTGGAGTGGTCGGAGCGCCCGCCCCAGCACGGTCCGCAGCCCCGTACCGGACGACTCGGTCCAGCGCCGGGCGGGGAGCAGGTCCGTGAAGGCCACCTCCTCGGCCCGGCGGGTGGTCGCGGCGAGCTGCCGGGCCAGCCCGGTGACGGTGGCCTGCGAAGGGTCGCCGTCGAGCACGACCGGGGCGGCCAGGCCGCTGCCGTCGGCGCTGAACGGCTGCCCGGGCGGGTCGCCGACCAGCGCGTACCGGTCGTTCAGCCGGAGTTGGGTGGTGGCGCCGAGCGGCGGCGGCGCGTCGCCCGGGCCGGCGGACGGGTGGCCGGCGAGCAGAACGCAGACCGCCGCGGCCGGGCCGGCGTGGGTGAGCGCGGCCAGCCGGGCCAGCTCGCGGGGCGGTGGGGCGGACGCGGCGACGACCACGAGGAGTTCCTGGTCGTCGCGGGCGGCCTGCTGGGCGGTGCGGGCGTGCCGTTCCGCCTCGTCGAGCAGGGCGGTGATCTCGGCGGCGGTGGTGGCGGCGGGGCCGAGCACCCCGGCGTCGTGCAGCGGACGCAGTGGCAGGAACGCGGCGCCGAACGCGGCGGGGTCGATCCCGACGACCCGGACCGCGCCGGGCGGCGCGGCGGCGAGCAGCCGCACCACCACGGCCCGCAGCAGCTCACCGACCCGGGGTTGACGGGCGTCGGTGTCGACCGCGAGGTGGGTGCCGCCGCCCAACGGCACCAGCACCGGGAATCCTCCGTCGACAGTGGTCGCCTCGCCGACGCGTATCGGGACGGGGGCCGTGGCGGGGCGGGCGGCGCCGCGCGCGGGGGCGGCCAGGTCGGCGCCGAGGCCGGCCAGCCGGGAGACCAGCTCGGGGCTGCCGGGGGCGACCGGTCCGGCGGCGGCGAGCGCTCGCCGTGCGGCCTCCCACCGGCGTACGGCCTGCCGGTGGAAGGCGACCGCCTGCCCGTACGCCGTCGCGAAGCTGCCCACCGTCCGCCCCTCCGACACCGTCGCGATCCTCAATCGAGGGAACCCTAACGGACACGCGGCGACCCGGCACAGCTTGCGACGCCCGCTCCAGATTGGTCGACTGTTCATCGAACGGTCGCCGTTCCCACCGGTCGCCGTTCCCTGGCCCGGATTGCCTGCTCGCAGAGCCCGTGAACAGGAAGGCGACGACGTGACCTCCTCCCCCATTTCCCGCCGGTCCATGCTGCGCGGCGGTGCCGCCGGCGCCCTCGGCATCGTGGTGGCCGGCAACCTGGACGTGATTGCGGGACCGGCGGCGGCGCGGGCCGCGGCCCGTCCGGCGGTCGGCTACGGCGGGCTGGTGCCGGACCCGGCCGGCCTGCTGGCCCTGCCGCCCGGCTTCTCGTACACCATCGTGGCGCAGGCCGGGGCGACGCTGCTGGAGTCGGGGCAGCCGACCCCGAGCGACGCCGACGGTACCGGCTGTTTCCTCGGCCGCGAGGGCTCGGTGCTGGTCAACAACCACGAGATCGGCGGCAGCGAGCCCTTCCCGGTGCCCGCGCTGGCCGGCCTCACCTACGACCCGGGCGCCCGTGGCGGCACCACCACCATCGAGGTGGACCAGCACGGCCGGCGCCTGCGCGAGTACGTCAGCCTGGCCGGCACCCACAACAACTGCGCCGGCGGCATCACCCCGTGGGGCACGTGGCTGAGCTGTGAGGAGACCGAGCAGCGCCAGGGCGGGAAGTACCTCTACGACCACGGGTACACCTTCGAAGTCGATCCGCACGACCGGTCCGCCAACCAGAACCCGGTGCCGCTGAAGTTCCTCGGCCGGTACGCGCACGAGGCGGTGGCGGTGGACCCGTACACCCACGCGATCTACCTGACCGAGGACGCCGGCGGGCCGAACGGGCTCTACTTCCGGTGGACACCGCCGGCCGGCTTCCGGGGCGGCAAGGGCGCGCTGCGCGCGCTCGCGCAGCGGCCGGACGGCGACACCGCCGGCGGCCTCCAGGCGATGAGCTGCTACCGGGGCAGCAACCACATCACCGACCTGTCCGAGGCGACCACGCCGGGCACCCGCTACAAGGTGCAGTGGGTGGACGTGCCGGACCGGGACGCGAGGACCGTCTCGGTGCGCAAGCAGTTCACCGACGAGCAGGTGACCCGCAGCCGCAAGCTGGAGGGCGCCTGGTGGGCCGACGGCGGCGCGTACTTCGTGGCCAGCTTCGCCCGGCACTCCGACGGCAGCACCAACGAGCACGACGGCCAGGTCTGGTTCTACGACCCGCGGACCGAGACCGTCACGCTGAAGACCATCTTCGGCGTGAACCAGGACCCGGACGCCGACCAGGGCAACTTCGACGGGCCGGACAACATCACCGTGTCGCCGTACGGCGGGGTGATCCTGGCCGAGGACGGCGAGGGCCTGTCGCACCTGGTCGGGGTGACCGAGCAGGGCAAGGCGTATCCGCTGGCCCGCAACGAGCTGAACGACAGCGAGTTCACCGGGCCGACGTTCAGCGCGGACGGGCAGATCCTGTTCGCCTGCATCCAGTCCCCCGGCTACGTCTTCGCGATCACCGGCCCGTGGGGCCGGCCGAGCAACGCCGACCTGGCTTCGACCACTCCGGCTCGACGCGACTGACGCACCGCGCCCCGGAACGGTCGAGCGACCACTCCTGAGCCCGTCCGACGGCCGGTGGTTCCTGAGGGGCCGCCGGCCGTCGTGTTGACCTGACCGGCTCCGGCCGTGGCCTCGCGGGCGTCAGGGGCGCGCGACCGGGTGGCGCAGGCCGTCCAGGGCGATGGCCAGCACCCGGTCGCGCTGGGCCGGATCGGGGAACTGGTACGCCGTGATCCCGCTGATCAGCCGCACCACGTCGTCGAAGCTGGCGTCCGGGCGGGCCACCCCGGCCTCCTGGGCGCGGCGCAGCAACGGCTCGCCCGCGGCGTAGATCTCGGTGCGACAGCTGCGGAACACCTCGGAGTCGTGCACCAGCTCCTCGGCGAGGGCCCGCTTGGTGCCGACGTAGGCGACGAACCGGTTCAGCCACGCGACCAGGGCCTCCCACGGGGAGAGGTCCGCCAGGTCGGCGGCGGACCCGCTGAGCGCGCGCACCTCCTCGACGTAGACCGCCTCGAACAGGTCACGCCGACTGGGGAAGTTCCGGTACAGCGTCCCGATGCCGACCCCGGCCCGCCGGGCGATCTCCTCCAGCGATGCGCCCGCGCCGCACTCCCCGAACGCCTCCCGCGCGGCGGCGATCAACGCGTCGTAGTTGCGTCGGGCATCCGCCCGCTTCGGGCGCCGCGCAAGGACCTCTCCCAGCTGGTCGGCGCTGGCCATGACGGGCGTCACCTCTCCTGCCTTGCAACCGGAGGCACCCCTCCGCTAACTTAATGGAGGCACCCCTCCGGAACTGACCGGAGCCATGCCTCCGGATAGCTTACGCCGGACTTTCGGGCCGATCCCGCCTGGCGCGATCGACGAACCAGACACCGGACCCAGGAGGTCCCGCCATGCCCGCATTCGGCTGACCACCCGCAGCTCCGTCCGCCACCACCGCCCGATCGGTCCGGCCACACCGGCGCGAGCCCTCGCCCGATCCGGCGCGAGCGCCCCCGGATCACGTCGACCACACCCCCCCCGGGCGACCGACCGTCGCCTCTGCAGACGCTTCTTTCGTACGCGAACGGGAGTTCCCTCCGTGATCGAAACCACCCGACGCGACTCGCGTCGGTTGACCTTCCTCGTCCTCGCGGCCGGCACCGGCTTCTTCTCGATGCTCCAGTCGCTGATCACCCCGGTGCTGCCCACCATCCAGCACGACCTGCACACCTCCCAGAACACCGTGACCTGGGTGCTGACCGCCTACCTGCTCTCCGCGTCGATCTTCACCCCGATCCTCGGCCGGGTCGGCGACATGGTCGGCAAGGGACGGATGCTGGTCGTCTCCCTCGCCGCGCTCGCGCTGGGCTGCCTGCTGGCGGCCATCGCCCCGAGCATCGGCGTGCTCATCGCCGCCCGGATCGTCCAGGGCGTCGGTGGCGCGGTGTTCCCGCTCTCGTTCGGCATCATCCGCGACGAGTTCCCCGCCGCCCGGGTGAGTTCGGCCGTCGCGGCGATCTCGGCGGTCGTCGCCGCCGGTGGGGGCCTCGGCGTCGTCCTGGCCGGCCCGATCGTCGCCGCCCTGGGATACCGCTGGCTGTTCTGGATCCCGTTGGTCGTCGTCGGGCTCACCGCGCTCGCGGCGCACCGGTTCGTGCCGGAGTCGCCGATCCGTACGCCCGGCCGGATCAACTGGGCAGCCACCCTGCTGCTGTCCGGCTGGCTGGTGGCGCTGCTGCTGCCGGTCAGCAAGGGGGCCGCCTGGGGTTGGACCTCCGGCCGGGTGACCGGCCTGCTGGTGCTCGCCGGCCTGCTCCTGGTCGGCTGGCTGGTGGCCGAAGCCCGCTCGGCGAACCCGCTGATCGACCTGCGGATGATGCGCCTGCCCGGGGTCTGGACGACCAACCTGGTCGCCCTGCTCTACGGCGGCTCGATGTTCGCCGTCTACGCCTTCCTGCCGCAGTTCGTGCAGATCCCGGCCAGCGCCGGATACGGCTTCGGCGCCAGCGTCACCCAGGCCGGGCTGCTGATGCTGCCGATGCTGGTCGCCATGTTCGTCGCCGGCCTCGCCGCCGGCCGGCTGCAGGCCCGGTTCGGCGCCAAGGCGCAGCTGGCGACCGGCGCGGCGTGCAACGTGCTCGCCTCGGCGATGCTGACCGTCGCGCACGACACCCGCTGGGAGATCGGCGTGGCCGGCGGGCTGGTGGGCCTGGGCATCGGGCTGGCGTTCGCCTCGATGGCCAACCTGATCGTGGCCAACGTACCGCCGGGGCAGACCGGCGTGGCGACCGGCATGAACGCCAACGTCCGCACCATCGGCGGCGCGATCGGCGCCGCGGTGGTGAGCAGCGTGATCACCGCTCACCCGCAGGCGAGCGGGCTGCCGCGCGAGGCCGGCTTCACCATGGGCTTCCTGGTCCTCACCGGGATCGCGCTGGCCGCCGTGATGGCCGCACTGATCGTTCCCTCCGGCCGCCGCCCGGCGGTGCGTGGACAGCGCGGGGAGCCGTCGCCGCGACGCGCCGAGCCGGAGCTGACCGGCGAACTCGCGACGGCGGGACGCTGAGCCGCGCGGTGGCCGTCAGGCGGCGGGGCAGCCGACGCGGTGCGCGGCGGGCGACCGGGTGGCGCCGCTCGACCGGGCACGGCGCCCGGACCGGTGCGGGGCGCAGGCGGCACAGTCCTGGGCCGTGCGGCTGGCCCGGAGCCGACCGGTGCCGGGACGCGGCACCACCGGGGACGGGTGCGACAGCGCCGTCGGGGCGGTGCCGGGCAGCCCCGCCGTCCGGGGTGCCGGCGCCGGTCGGGCGGCGCCGACCGCCGCGCTCGCCGGGCGGACGACACGCGCGGCGGTGGCCGCGGCCCGGCGTACCGGGTGGACCACGGGCGCGGCCAGCACCAGGGTGAGCCGGCGGCGCAGCCGGCGCTCGCGGAGCCGGTCGAGGGCGATGCCGGCCACCACCGTGGCGACGGCGGTGACCGTGCCGGCCAGCACCAGGGTCTGCCGGGGCCCGACGTGCTCGGCGAGCCAGCCGAGCAGGGGCGCCCCGACGGCCGCGGAGACCGCGCCGGTGACGGCCAGGGCGGCCAGCACCCGCCCGCGCATGGCGTACTCGGTGTCGAGCTGGGCGCGGGCGCCGACCGTGGTGTCGATGATCACCGCCGCCGCCGCGACGGGCAGGATCACCGCGGCGAAGCTCAGCGTCCCCGGGGCCAGGCCGGCGACGATCTGCAGCCCGCTGGCCAGCAGGCCCGCCGCGACCAGCACCCCGTAGCCGAGTTCCCGGCGGCGGGCGGCGACCAGCGCGCCGAGCACGGTGCCGACGGCGAAGACGGTGGAGAGGAAGCCGTAGCCGGACGCGCCACCGCCCAGCGGCCCGTCGCTCATCGCCGCCATGGTGACCTGGTAGTTGCGGCCCAGGCTGCCGAGCACGAAGGACAGCGCCAGGGCCACCAGCACCACCGGCTGGCGCAGCAGGTAGCGGAAGCCGGCGCGGATGCTGCGGTCCGCCGGCCCGGCGTCGGCCGCCGCCGGCTCGCCGGTGTGCCGCTCCACCTCGCGTACGGCGAACAGGGCCGCGACGACCGCGACGAAGCTGGCGGAGTTGATGGCGAAGAGCAGCCCCGGGCCGACGGCGGCGACCACGACGGCGCCGACGCTCATGCCGAGAATGCGGCCGGCGGAGTTGGTGAGCGAGCCGAGCGCGAGGGCGTTGCCGAGGCTTTCCCGGTCCACCAGGGTCGAGCACCAGCGGCCCATCACCGGCCCCTCGATCGCCGACACCGCACCGGTGACCAGCGAGATCGCATAGATCGCCGGCAGTCCGCCGGCACCGGTCACCGCCACCACGGCCAGCCCGGCGGCGAGGGCCGCGTGGGCGGCCTGGGCGACGATCAGCAGCGGCCGGGCGGGCAGCCGGTCGGCGAGCGCGCCACCCCAGACGCTGAGCACCAGGGTCGGCAGCGCCTGGAGCAGGACGGCGAGCCCCATGGAGGTCGCGGACCCGGTTCGCGCCAGCACGTACCAGTTCACGCCGAGAACCTGCATCCAGGTTCCGATGACCGACACGAAACCGGCGGCGGCCCAGATCCGGTAGTTGCGGTGGCGCAGCGCGGCGAACATGGCGCCGAGGGCCATGAGGATTTCCCCGTCCAGACGGTGACACGACGAAAGCCGGACCTCACAGGTCCGGCCAGCCGCCAAGTCTGACGGCAATCAGCCCAGCTCACCGGTGTTCGTGAGCAGGCTCACCCTGGCCCGCGCCCCCGGCGACGGGCCCGCGAACGCCGACC
This sequence comes from Micromonospora sp. SL4-19, assembly GCF_047921475.1. Lineage (NCBI taxonomy): Bacteria > Bacillati > Actinomycetota > Actinomycetes > Micromonosporales > Micromonosporaceae > Micromonospora > Micromonospora sp. SL4-19. The sequence continues at coordinate 203,400 of NZ_JBLROB010000006.1, read as the reverse complement.
TCGGGGTGCCCGACAGGTCAGGACCCCCCGAGGTCGGCGATCCGGAGCCGACCAGGCCGCGGACCAGCCTCTGCGGCGTCGGTTCAGCGCGCGGCCAGCGGCTGCCGGGCCGGGTCCACCGGAGCCGGCAGCGCCCCCACCCCACCGAGATGGGAGTGGATGGCCGCGGCGACGGCCCGCCCCTCGGCGATCGCCCAGACGATCAGCGACGCGCCCCGGTGCATGTCGCCGGCGACGAACACCCCGTCGACGTCGGTCTGCCAGTCGGGGCGGGCGTCGACCGCACCCCGGGCGTTGCGGGTCACCCCGAGCTGGGCCAGCAGCGGCTGCTCCTCGGTGCCCTCGAAGCCGATGGCCAGCAGCACCAGGTCGGCCGGCAGTTCCCGCTCCGAGCCCGGCAGCACGGTGACGATCCGCCGGCCGTCCCGCTTCTCCACGGTCACCTCGACGATCCGGACCGCCCGCACCTGGCCGGTGCCGTCGTCGACGAACTCCTGCACGGCGACGGCGAAGACCCGCTCGCCGCCCTCCTCGTGCGCCGGGTAGTTGCGCAGGAGCCACGGCCAGGTGGGCCACGGATCCCGGGCGGCGTCCCGGTCGACCGGGGGCTGCGGATAGAGGTCCAGCTGGTGTACGCCGGCCGCGCCCTGCCGGTGCGCCACGCCGAGGCAGTCCGCGGCGGTGTCGCCACCGCCGATGATCACCACGTGCTTGCCGGCCGCGTCGATCGGGGTGCCGTCCGGGAGGGTGGCCGGGGCGGGACGCTCCTCGCCGGCCGCGGCGACGACCCGGTTGGCGGCCACCAGGTGCGCCATCGCCTGGTGTACGCCGCGCAGCTCCCGGCCGGGCGTCTCCGGAGTGTCCCGGCCCTGCAACGCGCCGCAGGCGAGCAGGACCGCGTCGTGCTCGGCGCGTAGCTGCTCGGCGGTCACGTCGACGCCCACGTTCACCCCGGTGCGGAAGACCACGCCCTCGGCGGTGAGTTGGGCCAGCCGCCGGTCGATGTGGTGCTTCTCCAGCTTGAAGTCGGGGATGCCGTAGCGGAGCAGGCCGCCGAGCGCGTCGTCCCGCTCGTACACGGTGACGGCGTGCCCGGCGCGGGCGAGCTGCTGCGCGGCGGCGAGCCCGGTGGGGCCCGAGCCGACCACGGCGACGGACTTCCCGGTCGGGGCCGGCGCCGGGCGGGGCCGCAGCCCGCCGCGGGCCACGGCCGCGTCCGCGATCTCCACCTCCACCTGCTTGATGGTGACCGGCTGCTGCCCGCCGAGACCGAGCACGCAGGCCGCCTCGCAGGGCGCCGGGCAGAGCCGGCCGGTGAACTCGGGGAAGTTGTTGGTGGCGTGCAGCGAGCCCACCGCGGCGTCCCAGTCGCCGGTGCGGACCAGGTCGTTCCAGTCCGGGATGCGGTTACCGAGCGGGCAGCCGTCGTGGCAGAACGGAATGCCGCAGTCCATGCAGCGGGTCGCCTGTTCGCGGATCAGCTCAGGGCCGGCCGGCGGGTACACCTCCCGCCAGTCCATGATCCGCACCGGCACCGGACGCCGCGCGGGCAGCCGCCGGTCGTAACGCAGGAAACCGTTCGGGTCAGGCACGAGCCACCTCCTGGGCGGTTGCCCGCGGGGCGGGCGGCACCGGCATCGCCGGTGGGGCCGGCTGAGCCGGCGCCGTCAGTTCCTTCATGACCGCGTCGTCGACGTCACGGCCGGCGGCTTCGGCGGCCCGCATGATCTCCAACACCCGGCGGTAATCCCGGGGCACCACGGCGGTGAACTCCTCCACCGCCTCCGGCCAGCGCTTGAGCAGCTCCTCCGCGACCGCCGAGTCGGTCTCGGCGAAGTGCCGCTGCACCAGCTCGTGCAGCCGGTCCCGCTCCTCCTCGCCCAGCGGCGACAGGTCGACCAGCTCGGTGTTGACCAGCCGCCGGTCGAGCCGGTACACGAACGCGGTGCCGCCGGACATGCCGGCGGCGAAGTTGCGCCCGGTCGGCCCGAGCACCACCACGGTGCCGCCGGTCATGTACTCGCAGCCGTGGTCGCCGACGCCCTCGACAACGGCCACCGCGCCGGAGTTGCGCACCGCGAACCGCTCGCCGACCCGGCCACGCAGCAGCAACTCGCCGCCGGTGGCCCCGTACAGGATGGTGTTGCCGGCGATGATCTGGTCCTCGGCCCGCTCCCCCGGCCCGGCCTCGGCGGCCACGAACGGCGCGGCGAAATCCGGGCGGACGATGATCCGCCCGCCGGAGAGGCCCTTGCCGACGTAGTCGTTGGCGTCGCCCCGCAGGCGCAGGGTGACCCCGCGCGGCAGGAACGCGCCGAACGACTGGCCGGCGGTGCCGTGCAGCAGGAACTCGACGGTGTCGGCGGGCAGCCCGGCGCCGCCGAAGCGGCGGGTCACCTCGCCGCCGAGCATCGCGCCGACGCTGCGGTGCTCGTTGCGGACGGCCACCTCGACCCGGACCGGCGTGCCGTCCCGCAGCGCCGGCTCGGCCAGCGCGATCAGCTGGTTGTCCAGGGCCAGGTCCAGGCCGTGGTCCTGGGCCCGGGTCCCGCGCCGCGCCGCGCCCTCGGGCAGCTGCGGCAGGTGCAGGACCCGGCTGAGGTCGAGCCCGTGCCCCTTCCAGTGGTCGATGGCCGGGGTGACGTCGAGCAGCTCGGAGTGCCCGATCGCCTCGTCGATGCTGTGGAAGCCCAGCTCGGCGAGGTAGCCGCGGACCTCCTCGGCGAGGAAGAGGAAGAAGTTCTCCACGAACTCGGGCTTGCCGGTGAAGCGCTCACGCAGCACCGGGTTCTGGGTGGCGATGCCGACCGGGCAGGTGTCCAGGTGGCAGACCCGCATCATCACGCAGCCCTCGACGATCAGCGGGGCGGTGGCGAAGCCGAACTCCTCCGCGCCGAGCAGCGCCGCGATCAGCACGTCCCGGCCCGTCTTGAGCTGGCCGTCGACCTGCACGGTGACCCGGTCGCGGAGCTTGTTGAGCAGCAGTGTCTGCTGCGCCTCGGCCAGGCCCAGCTCCCAGGGCGTGCCGGCGTGCTTGAGCGAGTTGAGCGGCGACGCGCCGGTGCCGCCGTCGTGGCCGGAGATCAGGATGACGTCGGCCTTGAGCTTGGCGACGCCGGCCGCGACCGTGCCGACGCCCACCTCGCTGACCAGCTTGACGTGCACCCGGGCGGCCGGGTTGACGCACTTGAGGTCGTGGACGAGCTGGGCCAGGTCCTCGATGGAGTAGATGTCGTGGTGCGGCGGCGGGGAGATCAGGCCGACGCCCGGGGTGGCGTGCCGGGTACGTGCGATCCACGGCCACACCTTGTTGCCGGGGAGCTGGCCGCCCTCGCCGGGCTTGGCGCCCTGGGCCATCTTGATCTGGAGGTCGTCGGCGTTGACCAGGTATTCGCTGGTCACGCCGAAGCGGCCGCTGGCGACCTGCTTGACGGCCGAGCGCCGCTGCGGGTCCCGCAGCCGCTCGACGTCCTCGCCGCCCTCGCCGGTGTTGGACTTGCCGCCGAGGCGGTTCATCGCGATGGCCAGGGTCTCGTGCGCCTCCGCCGAGATCGACCCGTACGACATGGCGCCCGTGGCGAACCGTTTCACGATCTCGCCGGCCGGCTCCACCTCGTCCAGCGGCACCGGTGGACGTACGCCGGTGCGCAGGGTGAACAGGCCGCGCAGCGAGCCGGCCCGGGCGGCCAGCTCGTCGACCTTGGCGGTGTACGTGCGGAAGACGTCGTACTGGCGGCTGCGGGTGGCGTGCTGGAGCAGGAACACCGTCTCCGGGTTGAACAGGTGCAGCTCGCCCTCGCGGCGCCACTGGTACTCGCCACCGACCTCCAGCCGGTCGGAGGGCTGCGCGCCGGGGGCCGGCCAGGCCAGTCCGTGCCGGGCGGCCACCTCGGCGTGGATCTCGTGCAGCCCGATGCCGCCGATCGTGCTCGGGGTGCCCCGGAAGTAACGCTCGACCAGGCGGGTGTCCAGGCCGACCGCCTCGAAGACCTGGGCGCCGCAGTACGACGAGACCGTCGAGATGCCCATCTTCGACATGATCTTCAGGACGCCCTTGCCGAGCGCCTTGACGTAGTTGCGCACCGCTTTGACCCGATCCACGCCGGCCAGGGCGCCCGTGGAGATCATGTCCTCCACCGACTCGAAGGCCAGGTACGGGTTGACCGCCGCCGCGCCGTACCCGATCAGCACGGCCGCGTGGTGCACCTCGCGGCAGTCGCCGGACTCGACGATCAGCGCCACCTGGGTGCGGGTCTGCTCGCGGACCAGGTGCTGGTGCACGGCCGCGGTGAGCAGCAGCGACGGGATCGGGGCCAGGTCGGCGTTGGAGTCCCGGTCGGAGAGCACCAGGATCCGGACCCCGTCCTCGATCGCCTCGGAGACGTGCCGGCAGATCTCGGTGAGCCGGGCCTTGATGCCGGCGCCGCCGTCCCGTACCCGGTAGAGGCCGGAGACCCGGACCGCCTTGAAGCCGGGCAGGTCGCCGTCCTCGTCAATGGAGAGGATCTTGGCCAGCTCGTCGTTGTCGATCACCGGGTAGGGCAGCACGATCTGCCGGCAGCTCGCCGGGCCCGGGTCGAGAAGGTTGGCCTCCGGCCCGATGGTGGACGCCAGGCTGGTCACCAGCTCCTCCCGGATGGCGTCCAGCGGCGGGTTGGTGACCTGGGCGAAGAGCTGGTGGAAGTAGTCGTAGAGCAGCCGCGGCCGGGTGGACAACGCAGCGATCGGGGTGTCCGTGCCCATCGAGCCGATCGGCTCCGCGCCGCTGCGGGCCATCGGGGCGAGCAGAATCTTCAGCTCCTCCTCGGTGTAGCCGAAGGTCTGCTGCCGGCGGCGTACCGAGTCGTGGGTGTAGACGATGTGCTCGCGCGGCGGCAGCTCGTCCAGCTCGATGAGGCCGGCGTGCAGCCACTCGTCGTACGGCCGGGCGGCGGCCAGCTCGCTCTTGATCTCGTCGTCCTGGACGATCCGGCCGTTGACCGTGTCGACCAGGAACATCTTCCCCGGCTGGAGGCGGCCCTTGGCCACCACGGTGGCCGGGTCGAGGTCGAGCACGCCCGCCTCGCTGCCCAGCACCACCAGCCCGTCGGCGGTGCGCCACCAACGGCCGGGGCGCAGCCCGTTGCGGTCGAGCACCGCGCCGACGATCTCGCCGTCCGTGAAGGCGACCGAGGCGGGGCCGTCCCACGGCTCCATCAGGCTGGCGTGGAAGCGGTAGAAGGCGCGCTTGTCGGCGCCCATCTGCGGGTCGTTCTCCCACGCCTCCGGGATCATCATCAGCACCGCGTGCGGCAGGCTCCGCCCGGCCAGGTGCAGCAGCTCGAGGACCTCGTCGAAGTTGGCCGAGTCCGACGCGGCCGGGGTGCAGACCGGGAAGACCCGACGGAGGTTGCCCGGGATGTTCGGGGTACGCAGAAGCGCCTCGCGGGCCTGCATCCAGTTCCGGTTGCCGCGGATCGTGTTGATCTCGCCGTTGTGGGCGATGAACCGGTAGGGGTGGGCCAGCGGCCACGACGGGAAGGTGTTGGTGGAGAACCGGGAGTGCACCAGGGCGATCCCGCTGACCACCCGCTCGTCGGTCAGCTCCGGAAAGAACGCGGGAAGCTGGTCCGGCGTGAGCATGCCCTTCCAGACCATGGTCCGTCCGGACAGCGACGGGAAGTAGGCGGACGCGCCCCGCTCGGCGGTCTCCCGCTCGGCCTGCTTGCGGACACAGAACGCCACCCGGTCCAGGTCCAGCCCGGTCAACGGGGAGCCGGCCGGGCCGGCGACCGAATCGGTGAGCCGGCGCGCGGCGAGGAAGACCTGCCGGATCCGGGGCATCGCCGCCAGGGCGGTCTCGCCGAGACCGCTCGGATCGGTCGGGACGTCCCGCCAGCCGAGGATGTCGGCCCCCTCGACCAGGGCGTACTTCTCCACCACCTGGCGGGCCCGGGCCTCGGCCGCGTCGTCGTCCGGGAGGAAGACCAGGCCGGTGGCGTACTGGCCGGCGGGCGGCAGCGGGAAGTCGGCGACCGCGCGCAGGAACGCGTCCGGCACCTGGATCATGATCCCGGCGCCGTCACCGGTGTTGTGCTCCGCGCCCCGGGCACCACGGTGGTCCAACCGGCGCAGCGCCGCGAGGCCGTTCGCGACGACCTCGTGCGAGCGGCGCCCGTGCAGGTCGGCCACGAAGGCGACACCGCACGCGTCATGCTCGTGCGCGGGGTCGTAGAGCCCCGTCGGCTGCGGGCTGAGAGGGTACGGAAAGGCCACCCGGGCCTCCTGTCGTCACTCAGGTAGTTCATGCTCGGGACGACGTCGGCCCTTGGCGGTTTTGTTGAGTCTACGTTAGGGCGACCGGCGCGGGGCCAGTGCAGATTGATCACACCTTCCACAGTCTGGGACAGGTAGTCTCGCGCGGTGGATGTCGTACGCGCTGACGAACTCGATCGGTTGGAGCGTTTCTACGACGCCGTGCCCCGGGACGGGGCCCGTGCGGAGGAGTACGGCGCTCTGGTGCTCTTCGTCCGGGACGGCGCCGGCTGGCCGTTCTACGCCCGCCCCCGCCTCGACGCCACCGCCCCGCCCGCGCTGGCCGACGTGAACGCGGTCCGGGCCCGCCAACGGGAGCTGGGCCTGCCGGAGGCGTTCGAGTGGGTGCACGAGGTCACCCCGGACCTGCTGGCGGTGGCCCGTTCGGCGGGGCTGTCCGTGCTGGAGGCGCCGCTGATGGTGCTTGACCCGGCGCGCCTGCCCGACCCGGCGGCGCTCAGCGACGTACCGGTGCGGGTCCTCGACCCGGCCGAGCCCGGCTTCGCGGCGGACGTGGCGGCCCGCCGGGCCGTCGCGTCGGTCGGCTTCTCGAACGGTGGCACCGCGCGCGGCGAGGCCGGGCCGGCCGAGCGCGACGCCGCGGTCTCCCGGCTGGACGTGGCCGCGCTGGAGGAGGAGGCCGTCCGGATCGCCGACGGGCGGCGGATCTCCGCGCTCGCCGAGACCCCCGACCAGGGCCCGCTCGCCAGCGGGATGGCGATGCGGGTCGGGGACGTGGCGGAGATCGCCGGGGTGGCCACCCTCCCGGCGGCCCGTCGACGCGGCCTCGGCGCGGCGGTCACCGCCGTCCTCGCGCGCGAACTGCGCGCCGCCGGCACCGACCTGGTCTTCCTCTCCGCCGGCAGCGAGGAGATCGCCCGGGTCTACCTGCGGGTCGGCTTCCGCCGGGTCGGCACCGCCTGCATCGCCGAGCCGGCCGCCCTCATCGGCTGATCCGGCCGGGCTGCCGGATCAGGCCGGCGGGTGCCAGGCGGCGGCGGCCGCCGCCGCCGTGTTGCGCAGCCGGGGACTGATCGTGCCGAGGGCGGCGTCGCGGGCGCGCAGCGCCAGCCGGCCCCGGGTCTGCAGGACCGCCGACATCCGGCGGGTCTGCCGCACCATCGTCGCCGCCCGGGGCCGGCGCAGCCGGTCGTACGCGGCCACCGCGTCGGGGAGCCGCGACTCGCGCAGCAACGCGGACAGCGTGGCCGCGTCCTCGAACGCGAGGCAGGCGCCCTGGCCGAGGTGCGGGGGCATGGCGTGCGCGGCGTCACCGAGCAGCACCACCCCGCCCGGCCCGGCCGGGAAGCCGTACGCCCGGGGCAGCGGGCGCAGCTCGCGGATCTCCTGCTGCACCAGGTCGAGCGGGTCGGTGGCGTCGAGCAGCTCGGCGATCGGCGCGGGCCAGCCCGCGTACCAGCGCTTGAGCAGGGCGAGCTGGGTCTCCGGCGGCTCCGGGCGAGGCGCTCCGGCGGCGGTGGCCACCCAGTAGACGCCGCCCCGGCGGGAGGCGCCGGCGGTGCCCCGTTCGCCGAGCGAGGCGGCCACGAAGCGGTAGCCGGCACCCAGCGTCTCCCCGAACACCAGCTGGTCGGCGGCGAGCTGCGGGACCCGGTACCAGGGGATGACAGCCCGCCACGCGGCGCAGCCGGAGCTGACCACCGCCGCCTCCGGAGCGAGCTGCCGGCGGATCTCGCTGTCGGTGCCGTCGGCGGCGACCACCAGGTCCGCCGTCACGGTGTGCCGGCCGTCGCCGACCGAGGGGCGTTCTCCGGGCACCGCCCGCACGGTCCGCACGGTCACCCCGGTACGCAGCTCCACCTGGTCACCCAGGCCGGCGATGAGCGCGTCGTGCAGGTCCTCCCGGTGCACCACCACCGGCATCCGCTCCGCGGGGGTGGGGCGGGGCTGCACCAGCCAGTGCCCGTCGGGGCGGCGCACCCCGCCGTCGGGCAGCGGGGTGGCGATCGCGTCCAGCCCGGCACCGAGGCCGAGGGCACGCAGCGCGCGTACCCCGTTGGGCCAGAGCACGACGGCGGTCGGCTCCGGGCGGACCCGGTCGGCCCGTTCGAGGAGGGTGACCCGCCACCCGGAGCGGGCCAGCGCGCCGGCCACCGCCAGGCCGCCGAGGCCGGCGCCGACCACCACCGCGGTACGCATGGCTGCCCCGCTCAGCTGTCCCGGTCGTTGGCCGCAGCCGGGGTTCCCCCGCCGGCGCCGGCGTCGGAGCGGGCCTCGGCGTCCACGGCGGTCGGGGCGTCCGCGTCCGCCGCCGGAGCCGCCTCGGCGTCGGCCGCCGCCGGCTCCTCGTCGGGGACCGCGCCGGTCTCCTGGTACGCGCGGAACTGCTCCTCGCTCACCACGCGGTAGCCCTCCGGCGCGGCCTGCCGCGGCCCGGCGTCGCCGGCGGAGAGGTCGACCTGCGACACGTCGCCGCCCGCGGGTGGGACCGGGGCGGCCAGGGTGCCGACCGGGACCAGGTACTCGCGGGGCCCCCGGACCCGCAGGAAGTAGACCAGCGCGCCGAGGAAGACCAGCACCGCGGTCCACACGTTGAGCCGCAGGCCGAGGATGTGGTTGGCCTCGTCCGTGCGCATCATCTCGATCCAGAACCGGCCCGCGGTGTAGCCCATCACATACAGCGCGAACGCCCGGCCCCGACCGAACCGCAGCTTGCGGTCGAGGGCGAAGACGAGCGCGGCGACGCCGATGGTCCAGATCGCCTCGTAGAGGAAGGTCGGGTGGTAGAGCCCCGGCTGGAGGACCGGGTGGCCGGCCTCGTCGCGCAGCGCGTGCCCCGGATTGTCCGGGTCCATCACGTGCACCTGGAGGCCCCAGGGCAGGCTGGTGCGGCCGCCGTAGAGCTCGTTGTTGAACCAGTTGCCGAGCCGGCCGACCGCCTGGGCCAGCGGCAGGCCCGGCGCCAGCGCGTCGGCCACCACGCCGAGCGGGATGCCGAGCTGGCGGGCGGCGAACCAGGCGCCGACCGCGCCGCCGGCGACCGCGCCCCAGATGCCGAGCCCGCCCTCCCAGATCGCGAACGCCTTGAGCGGCTCGCCGCCGGCACCGAAGTATTTCTCCGGCGAGGTGATCACGTGGTAGATCCGGGCGCCGACGATGCCGGCCGGCACCGCCCAGACGGCGATGTCGAGCACCGCGCCGGGGGCGACGCCGCGCCGGCGCAGCCGGTGCTCGGTCACCACGCCGGCCAGCACGATGCCGACAATGATGCAGAGAGCGTACGCCCGGATCGGAATCGGTCCGAGCTGCCAGACGGCGGTGCTGGGGCTGGGCAGGGCCGCCAGTGGGGTCATCAGGGCGAGGGTCACGGGTGAACACGCTACCCGTGCGGACCGTGTTGGTGGCACCCCCGGTCCGGCCAGCTTCGCAGGTCGGCTGACTTCTGGTTTGCGCGGCCGTAGGCTGTTTGTCCATGAGCGCGCTCACCTGGGCGGTCGCCGCGGTCGTCACCGACCAGGCCGACCGGGTGCTGCTGTGCCGGCGGTCCGGCGGCGGCCGCCGTTGGGCGTTGCCCGGCGGGCGGCTGCGCCGCGACGAGAGCCCGCTTCTGGCCGCGGTACGCGAGATCCGGGCCGAGACCGGCTGGCAGGTCGAGCTGGTCGACCTGGTGGGCCTATACCGGCTCCACGACCAGGGCGCCGCCCCACCCCCGGCGGGCCGCTGCGGCGCGCTGCCCGACGTTCTGGTGCACGTGTTCCGCGCCCGGATCCGCGGCGAGGGGCCGGCCGCCACTCCGGTGGGCGGCTGCCACCTGGGCTGGCACGCGCCGAACCTGCTCCCGGAGGAGCTCACCCCGACCACCCGCGCCGCCGTGGCCGACGCCCTGGCGGGCCGGTCCGGCGTGCTGCGGGAGGCCCTACCGGAGTCGCTCCCCGTCGCCGGCACCGCCCCGCACGCCGGCGGGGGCGCCGGCACCGCGGGCCCGCCGCCCGGGCCGCGTTCCCCCGGCACCCTGGGGACCAGCCGGCGGTGAGCCCGCCGCCCTGAGGCGGTCGCGGGGGCAGGTGGGTCGCGGTCGGGCGGCACGCGCCACCCGCCACCGATCGCCGACCGGAGCGATGGACACCGATCACCGTGCGGGCGTGGCCGCCCCGCCGGCCGGCGCGAGGGTCGGGTCAGCGGGCCGGGTTGCGGACGCCTTCGGCGAGTTCGGAGCTCAGCGCGCGCAGGGCGGCCAAGCCCTCGGCCTGGCCGGGGGCGTCGAGCAGCCGGCGGATCAGCGCGCTGCCGACGATGACGGCGTCGGCGTACCCGGCGACGGTGCCGGCCTGCGCGCCGGTGCCCACGCCCAGCCCGACGCCGACCGGCAGGTCGGTGACCTCACGCAGCCGGGAGACCAGGATCGGCGCCGCCTCGGAGGTCTGTGCCCGGGCACCGGTGACACCCATGATCGCGGTGGCGTAGACGAAGCCCCGGCAGTGCTCGGCCGTCATCTTCAGCCGCGCGTCGGTGGAGGACGGGGAGACCAGGAACGTCCGGTCCAGGCCGTGCGCGTCGGAAGCGGCCAGCCACTCGCCGGCCTCCTCGGGGATGAGGTCCGGGGTGACCAGGCCGGTGCCCCCGGCGGCGGCCAGGTCGCGGGCGAACGCGTCGACGCCGTACTGCTCGATCGGGTTCCAGTAGGTCATGGTGACCACCGGCGCGCCGGTCGCCGCCACTGCCTCGATGATGCGCAGCGTGTCCCGGGTGCGCACGCCGCCGGCCAGGGCGATGTCGCTGGCCCGCTGGATGACGGGACCGTCCATCACCGGGTCGGAGTACGGGATCTCCACCTCGATGACGTCCACGCCGGCCTCGATCATGGCCCGCATGGCGGCGATGCTGCCCTCGACGGTCGGGAACCCGGCCGGCATGCAGCCGACCAGCACGGCCCGCCCGTCGGCGCGGGCCTTGTCGAACGCCACCCCGATGCGGCTCATCAGCTACTCCTTGTCGAGGATGCCGAAGTACTCGCCGGCGGTGTGGACGTCCTTGTCGCCCCGGCCGGAGAGATTGACCACGATGACCGGCTCCCGGCCCAGCTCGGCGGCGAGCTGCGGGGCGATCTTGCATGCGCCGGCGAGGGCGTGGGAACTCTCGATCGCCGGGATGATCCCCTCGGTGCGGCAGAGCAGCTCGAACGCGGCCATCGCCTCGTCGTCGTCGACCGGCAGGTACGTCGCCCGGCCGCTGTCGTGCAGCCAGGCGTGCTCCGGCCCGACGCCCGGGTAGTCCAGCCCCGCCGAGATCGAGTGCGACTCGATCGTCTGCCCGTCCTCATCCTGGAGCACGTACGTACGGGTGCCGTGCAGGACGCCGGAGGAGCCGCCGGTGATGCTGGCGGCGTGCCGACCGGTCGCCACGCCCTCGCCGCCGGCCTCGAAGCCGTAGAGCCGGACGCCGGGGTCGGGCACGAAGGCGTGGAAGATGCCGAGCGCGTTGGAGCCGCCGCCGACGCAGGCCGCGACCGCGTCCGGCAGCCCGCCGGTCAGGTCGAGGCACTGCTGGCGGGCCTCCTCCCCGATGCCGCGCACGAAGTCCCGGACCATCTCGGGGAACGGGTGCGGGCCGGCGGCCGTGCCGATCAGGTAGTGCGTGCTGTCGACGTTGGCGACCCAGTCCCGCATCGCCTCGTTCATCGCGTCCTTGAGGGTCCGCGAGCCGGTGGTGACCGGGACGACGGTGGCGCCGAGCATCCGCATCCGCGCCACGTTCAGCGCCTGCCGCTGGGTGTCCACCTCGCCCATGTAGACCACGCACTCGAGGTCGAACAGGGCGGCGGCGGTGGCGGTGGCCACGCCGTGCTGGCCGGCGCCGGTCTCGGCGATCACCCGGGTCTTGCCCATCCGTTTGGTGAGCAGGGCCTGGCCGAGCACGTTGCGCACCTTGTGCGCCCCGGTGTGATTGAGGTCCTCCCGCTTGAGCAGGATCCGCGCCCCGGCCCTCGCGGAGAACCGCCGGGCCTCGTAGAGCCGCGAGGGGGTGCCGGCGTAGTCACGCAGCAGGGCGTCGAACTCGGCGAGGAACTCCTCGTCGGTCATCGCCTTCCGGTACGCCACCTCCAGCTCGTCGAGCGCCGCGACCAGCGCCTCCGGGACGAAGCGTCCACCGAACCGGCCGAAGTGACCGGCGGCGTCGGGGACCCGGGTGGCCGGAGCCGAGGCGTCAGCGCTCATCGCGATCTCCTCTCGCTGCGTGCGGGACCGGCGCGCGTCAGCGCACCGGGCGGGGTGTGGCGGGGTGGTTGCCGGCGTTGACCAGCGCGGCGACCGCCTCGCGGGGGCTCTTCTGGGTGACCAGACCCTCGCCGACCAGGACCGCGTCGGCACCCGCCGAGGCGTATCGGATGAGGTCGTGCGGGCCACGCACACCCGACTCGGCGATCTTGACGACGCTGCTGGGCAGACCGGGCGCGATCCGCTCGAACACCGAGCGGTCGACCTCCAGGGTGCGCAGGTTACGGGCGTTGACGCCGATCACCTGCGCGCCGGCCTCCAGGGCCCGGTCGGCCTCCTCCTCGGTGTGCACCTCGACCAGCGCGGTCATGCCGAGCGACTCGATCCGCTCCAGCAGCCCGACCAGCACGTTCTGCTCCAGCGCCGCGACGATCAGCAGCACCAGGTCGGCGCCGTGTGCCCGCGCCTCGTGCACCTGGTAGCTGGAGACCACGAAGTCCTTACGCAGCACCGGAATGTTGACCGCGGCCCGCACGGCGGCCAGGTCGTCCAGCGACCCGCCGAACCAGCGGCCCTCGGTGAGCACGCTGATCGCCCGGGCGCCTCCGGCCGCGTAGTCGCCGGCCAGGTCGGCCGGGTCGGCGATCTCGGCCAGCTGCCCCTTCGACGGTGAGGAGCGCTTCACCTCGGCGATCACGGCCACGCCGGGCCGGCGCAGGGCCGCGTACGCGTCCAGCGGCGGCGGCGCGGCGGCGGCCAGCTCGCGGATCCGCTCCAGCGGAACCCGCTCCTGTCGCCGGGCCACGTCCTCACGGACGCCGGCCAGGATCTCGTCGAGTACGCCTGCGGACGGCACCGAACCGGCCTCGTCCCCCTCCGCGTGTGCATGCTCAGCAGTCACCAACGGACTCCCCTCTCCGGGTGCCATGTGCCGATGCTAGGGGGCGCCAACCGGCGACAAGTGGTGGGGGTATGGCGCTCCTCACGAAATGGGCTGTGGCATGATGGCCGGCTTCGGTGAGCGCCAGGTCACCCAGCGCCACCGCGCCCATCGGCCCGCGTCGCCCGGGCCCGGCCCGCGCCCGGACCACGACGGTCCTCGATGCTGTGACCAAGCTCAAGGACCAACGACCCTGCCCAGGTCGGCCCGGTTGGCGGACAGTTGACCTGCGCGTCATGGCGGCGAAACGTGAGTCGGCCAGCATCTTGCTCGGGCAGACTCGATGAGGCGTCTGCATCCGTCGCCAACGATCTCGAGCGGGGTGACCATGAGCACCAACGGGCCGAACCAGACCATCGGGTTCACCACCATCTCCCGGACCGTCGCGTCGCTCGCCGTCGGCGTGGTGCACACCGTCGAACGCGCCGTGGTCGGCGACAGCCGGATGCGGACCGCCCGTGGCAACGCCTGGGAGGCGGTCTGCGCCGACCGCGCCCGCGCCGCGCAACGGCGCGAGCTGGATCGGCTGGTGGCCGAACTGTCCGCCGCCCGCGGCGCGCGGGACGCCCAGCCGGTCAGCTGACCGTCGGGTCCTCGCCCCGGTCGAGCGCCTCCCAGGCGTCCCGGGTGCTGCGTTCAACCGCGGGCCGACCGGCGTCCGCCCGGCCCGCCGTGCGGTCCGACCGCTCGTAGCGGGCGCCCATCGCCGGCCAGCCGTCGCCACGCAGCGCGGTGAACACTCCGCCGGCCGCCGCGACCAGCCCGCCGGCCAGCACCAGCGCCGGCCACTGTCGACTCACCCCGCCGCCGAAGGACGCCGTCAGGCCGTACCCACCACCGGCCGCCACGCCCAGGCCGACCAGGGTCAGCAGACCGCCCAGCAGTCGCCGGACCCGACCCCGGGTGGCCAGCACCGCGCCGCCGCCGGCCAGCCCGACCAGCGCCAGCGCCGAGACCCAGGGCAGCAGGTCCGCGCCGGTGCGGGCGTGCCGCACCGCCGGCAGCGACCCCCGGGCGGTCAGCTCGACCGACCAGGTCCGGGTCACCGCCCAGAAGGCGAGGCCCGCCCCGGCCAGGCAGAGCAGCACCGCGTACGTCAGCTCGCGCCGGCCCCGCGCGACGGGCGCCCCGGCCGCGGCGGTGGTGGTCCCGCTCATCGGGCTGGGCGCAGGGTCTCGGCGGCGGCGATCGCGGCGAGCACCGCGGCGGCCTTGTTCCGGGTCTCCTGGTCCTCGGCGACGGGATCGGAATCGGCCACCACCCCCGCCCCGGCCTGGACGTAGGCCCGGCCCTGGCGGATCAGCGCGGTACGGATGGCGATGGCCATGTCCAGGTCGCCGCCGAAGCCGAAGTAGCCGACGGTGCCGCCGTAGAGGCCCCGGCGAACCGGCTCCAGCTCCTCGATGATCTCCATGGCCCGCACCTTCGGCGCCCCGGAGAGCGTGCCGGCGGGGAAGGTGGCGGCGAGCGCGTCGAAGGCGGTGCGGTCCTCGCGCAGCTCCCCCACCACGGTGGAGACGATGTGCATGACGTGGCTGTACCGCTCGATGGTGGCGAACTCCGGCACCTCGACCGTGCCCGGGCGGCACACCCGGCCCAGATCGTTGCGGCCCAGGTCGACCAGCATGACGTGCTCGGACCGTTCCTTGGGGTCGGCCAGCAGCTCGGCGGCGAGTCGGGCGTCCGCCTCCGGGGAGCCGCCGCGTGGCCGGGTGCCGGCGATCGGGTGCAGCAGCGCCCGTCGCCGCCCGTCGGCGCCGGCACTCACCTTGAGGTGCGCCTCCGGGGAGGAGCCGACGATGTCGAAGCCGTCGAAGCGCAGCAGGTACATGTACGGGCTGGGGTTGGTGGTGCGCAGCACCCGGTAGACGTCCAGCGGGTCGGCGTGGGTGTCCCGCTCGAAGCGCTGGCTGAGCACGATCTGGAAACACTCGCCGGCCCGGATCGCCTCCTTGGCCGCCTCCACCGCCTTCGGGTAGCCGCCGTCGGGCGTACGGCTGACCACGTCGCCGGCCGGGGGCCGGGCGACCGTCGAGATCATGGGCGGAATCGGTCGGGACAGGGCCGCGGTCATCGCGTCCAGCCGCCCCACCGCGTGGTGGTACGCCGCCGCGACCAGCGCCCCCCGGTCCGGCGCGTCCAGCGGTGGCAGGACCGCGTTGGCGACCAGGATCGCCGAGCCGTCGTAGTGGTCGAGCACCACCAGGTCGGTGGCGAGCATCATGCCCAGCTCGGGCACGTCGAGGTCGTCCTCGGTCAGCTCGGGCAGCCGCTCGAAGCGGCGGACCAGGTCGTAGCCGAGGAAGCCGACCATGCCGCCGGTCAGCGGCGGCATCCCGCTGGCCGGCTCCCCGGCCGGGCCGGCCAGGGCGGCGACGGTCTCGCGGAGCACCGCCACCGGGTCGCCGCCGGCCGGTACGCCGGCCGGCGGTTCCCCGGCCCAGATCGCGGCGCCGTCCCGCTCGGTGAGGGTTGCGGCGCTGCGCACGCCGATGAACGAGTAGCGGGACCAGGCCATCCCGGCCGAGCCAACGCCCTGCTCCGCGGACTCCAGCAGGAACGTGCCCGGGCCGCCGGCGAGCTTGCGGTAGACGCCGACCGGGGTCTCCGCGTCGGCCAGCAGCCGCCGGGTGACCGGCACGACCCGCCAGCGGGCCGCCAGGTCGGCGAACGCGGCCTGGTCCGGGCTGACCGTGCCGTCCGTCATGACGTCGCCTCCGGGACACTGATCGGCAGTTCGGAGAAGAAGCAGGTGCGGTGCCCGGTGTGGCAGGCCGGGCCGACCTGGTCGACGCTGACCAGCAGGGCGTCGCCGTCGCAGTCCAGCGCCACGGACCGGACGTACTGGTGGTGGCCGGAGGTGGCGCCCTTGACCCAGTACTCCTGCCGGCTGCGCGACCAGTAGGTGGCCCGGCCGGTGGTCAGGGTGCGGTGCAGCGCCTCGTCGTCCATCCAGGCGACCATCAGCACCTCGCCCGAGTCGTGCTGGCGCACCACGGCGGCCACCAGGCCGTCGGGGGAACGGCGCAACCGGGCCGCGATGGCCGGGTCGAGCCGGGACGGGCGGGCCGGGCCGGGGGCCGGGACGCCGCCGGGGATGGCGGGGGCGCCGGTCACCGGCGCGTCAGAGGCGGGCACAGTCAGCCATTCTCCCGCACGCGGCGCCGGCACCGTCGACGTGTCCCGGGAGGCGGACCCGCGACGGTCGAGAGCACCGGTCAGTTGCGCCAGGTAGCGGTCGAGCCGGCCGTCGACCAGGGCGTCCGCCAGGTCCACGCCGGCCACCGCGGCGACCTCCTCGGCGTACGGGCGGACCAGCGGGACGATCCCGGTGACCAGCCGGCCGGCGGCGGCGCCGACCTCGCCGGCGGCGCCGGGGCACAGCCCGAGGCAGCGCAGCATGTCGTCGCGGTAGCTGGGCGGGGCGACCGGGAGGTCCAGCGCGGCGGCGAGGGCGTCCCGGCGGGAGGCCACCCGGACCGACGGGTTGACCAGCCGCAGCACGGACGGGCAGAGCCGGGCGAGGTCGGCGGCGGCGAGCCGGACGGCCACCGGGTCGTCGGCCTGCCGGGCGCCGGCGACCTTGCCCAGGGTGGCGATCAGTTCCTCCAGCCGGGGCACGTCTGCGGGCTGGCAGAGCACCGGCAGGTCGAGCCGGCGCCGCCACTGCGGCGTGGCCCAGATCAGCCGGGCCGGCGTGGTGACCGGCAGCCCGAACGCCCAGTCCGCAGGCCGACCGAGCCGGCGGACCCAGGACCGCACGTCCCGGGCGGCCACCGAGACGTGCACGAGGCGCCCGTCGAACTCCGCCAGGTACGCCCGGCGCTCGGCGTACGGGGCCCCGAGGGCCGGGTCTTCGGGGCGCTCCTCGTCGGCGACGACCAGCACGTCCACGTCGACGTCGCTGTGCTCGGTGGCGGCCCCGCGGGCGTGGCTGCCGCGCAGGATGATGCCGACGACGGGACGGCCGGCGGCCTGCCGCAGGCGGGCGGCCCAGTCGTCGAGGAATCCGGACCCGGGCAACGGTAGACCCACCGCGACATGGTGCCGGACGTCCGATCTTCGGCGCAATGACCGTTGCCGCGCCTGGTGTCCGGGTGCGGGCGCTAGTGCCCGACGAGTCGCATTGTTGCCTCGGGACACCTTTCCCCGGCGGCGGGCGCGCCCGCTCGACGCCGCATCATCCCCGCTCCTCCTCCGCGCGGCGATACGCGTCGATCTTGTAGTTGAGCACCTTGAGGTCCTCCTCCAGTTCGCCCATCCGGGCCAGCACCCGGGCGCGGTGCGCCTCGAAGAGCGCCCGCCGGGCACCCAGCGTCCGGTCGCCCTGCCGGGCCAGCTCGGCGTAGCGGCGCATGTCCCGCACCGGCATCCCGGTCCGTCTCAGCCGGGTGAGCAGGAACAGCCAGTTGACATCGGACTCGGTGTAGCGCCGCCGGCCCGCGGAGTCCCGCCCGACCGGGGCGACCAGGCCCTCCTGTTCGTACCAGCGCAGCGTGTAGGTGGTCAGACCGACCCGTTCCGCCGTCTCACCGACGGTGAGGCTCATTTCCCGCGTGCTGATGTCCACGGAGCCCAGGCTTCCAGTTCGAGAGCACTCGAAGTCAACCTTGCGTACCCGGACATAACTCAACTAGCGTTGAGTTAAACGCGTGTTGAGTTTTGGAGGCGGACATGGACGACGCGGTCGTGGTCCGTGACCTGGTGGTCGACCGCGGCCGGCGCCGGGTGCTCCAGGGCATCTCCTGCGCCGTGCCCCGCGGCACGGTCACCGGGTTGCTCGGACCGAGCGGCAGCGGCAAGACCACCCTGATGCGCGCGATCGTCGGGGTGCAGACGATCGACTCGGGCACGGTGACCGTGCTCGGCCGGCCGGCCGGCATCGCGGAGCTCCGCAACCGCGTCGGCTACCTGACCCAGGCACCCAGCGTCTACGCCGACCTGACCGTCCGGGAGAACGCGCGCTACTTCGCCGTGCTCCAGGGGCGCGGCCGGGCCGAGGCGGACCGCGCGGTGGCCGACGTCGGGCTGGCGGAGGCCGCCGACCAGCTGGTCGCCACCCTCTCCGGCGGGCAGCGCAGCCGGGCCTCGCTGGCCTGCGCCCTGGTCGGCGACCCGGACCTGGTCATCCTCGACGAGCCCACCGTCGGTCAGGACCCGGTGCTCCGGGCCGACCTGTGGGCCCGGTTCCACGCCATGGCCGCGGCCGGGACCACGCTGCTGGTGTCCAGCCACGTGATGGACGAGGCGGCCCGTTGCGACCGGCTGCTGCTCATCCGGGACGGCCGGCTGATCGCCGACGACACCCCGGACGCGGTCCGCGCCACCACCGGCGTGGACGACCTGGAGGAGGCGTTCCTCCGGCTGATCCGGGCGACCGAGGCGGGCGAGGGCCCGACCGGACGGGAGGCGTCGTGAACCCCCACATCCTGGCCGCCACCACCGGACGGATCCTGCGCCAGCTCGGGCACGACAAGCGGACCGTCGCGCTGCTCGTCGTGGTGCCCAATGTGCTGCTCACGCTGGTCTACTACATGTTCGTCGACCAGCCCACCCCGCCGGGTCAGCCGACCGCCTTCGACCAGGTGGCGCTGATCATGCTGGGCTTCTTCCCGTTCATCATCATGTTCCTGGTGACCAGCATCGCCATGCTCCGGGAGCGCACCACCGGCACGCTGGAACGGCTGCTCACCACCCCGCTGGGCAAGCTCGACCTGCTCTTCGGCTACGGCATCGCGTTCGGGCTGGCCGGCGTGGTGCAGTCGACCATCGCGTCGCTGGTGGCGTACCAGGCGTTCGGGCTGGAC
The DNA here is from genome assembly GCF_047921475.1 of Micromonospora sp. SL4-19. Classification (NCBI taxonomy): domain Bacteria; kingdom Bacillati; phylum Actinomycetota; class Actinomycetes; order Micromonosporales; family Micromonosporaceae; genus Micromonospora; species Micromonospora sp. SL4-19. The sequence goes on along the minus strand of NZ_JBLROB010000006.1, from coordinate 184,183 downwards.
ACCGCCGGCAGTCCCTGGCTGGTCGTCATGATCGCCGGAATCAACGCGGTGCTCGCCGTGGCGCTCGGCCTGTTCTGCTCCGCGTTCGCCCGCACCGAGTTCCAGGCCGTGCAGTTCATGCCGGTGGTGGTGGCGCCGCAGCTGCTGCTCTGCGGGCTGTTCGTGCCCCGGGGCCAGATGGCCGGCTGGCTCCAGGCGGTCAGCGACGCGCTGCCCCTGTCGTACGCCGTCGAGGCGCTCCAGGAGGTCGGCGCGCACGCCGAGCCGACCACGACGATGTGGCGGGACGTGGCGATCGTCGCCGGGGCGGCGGTCGCGGCCCTGGTGCTCGCCGCGGCCACGCTGCGCCGTCGCAGCGGATGATGGCGCGACGCACCGGTCGGCGGCCCGGCAACCCGGACACCCGGGAGGCCATCCTCGCGGCGGCCCGGGCGGCGTTCGCCGAACGCGGTTTCGACGCCACGTCGATTCGGGCGATCGCCACCGCCGCAGCGGTGGACCCGGCGCTGGTGCACCACTACTTCGGCACCAAGGAGGAGCTGTTCCGGGCCACCGTGGCGATCCCGGTCGACCCGGCCGAGCTGTTGCCGGCCGTGCTCGCCGCCGGCCCGGACGGGGCGGGTGAGCGGCTGGTCCGCACGTTCCTGGCGGTCTGGGACTCCCCGACGGGGGTGGCGGCGGTGGCCCTGCTCCGCTCCGCGGTGAGCAACGAGTGGACGGGCCGGCTGCTGCGCGAGTTCCTGGTCACCCAGGTGCTGCGCCGGGTCCTCGACCGGCTCGACCTCGACCCCGCCGAGCGGCCGCTGCGCGGCGCGCTGGTCGGCACCCAGATGATCGGCCTGGCCATGATGCGGTACGTGCTCCGCCTCGAACCGGTCGCCTCCGCCGACCCGGAGGCCCTGGTCGCCGCGGTCGGCCCCACCGTCCAGCGCTACCTCACCGGAGACCTGCGCGGTTGAGGCGGCGGACCGGCTCGCCCCGCCCTCGGGCACCCGGCGCCGGCCGCCCCCCGCCGGTCAGCGGGTCTGTTCGAGCCAGGAGGCGTAGAGGAGGGCGTAGACCGAGTTCGGGTCCTTGAGGAGTTCGTCGTGGGGGCCGCGCTGCACGACCCGGCCCCGGTCCACCACGATCACCTCGTCGGCGGCCTGAGCGGTGGAGAGCCGGTGGGCGATGGCGAGCGTGGTCCGTCCCCGGGTGACCGCGTCCAGGGTGCGCTGGAGACGTACCTCGGTGGCCGGGTCGACGGCACTGGTCGCCTCGTCCAGCACCAGCAGGTCCGGGTCGGCGACGTACGCCCGGGCCAGCGCGACGAGCTGCCGCTCGCCGACGCTGAGCGCCTCGCCGCGCTCCCCGACCGGCGTGTCCAGCCCGGCCGGCAGCCCGTCCAGCCAGTCCGCCAGACCCAGCTCGGTGAAGGCGGCGGTGAGCTGCGCGTCGGTCAGCTCCGGGCGGGCGAAGCGGACGTTCTCCCCGACGGTGACGTCGAAGAGGAAGCCGTCCTGCGGCACCATCACCACCCGGGAGCGCAGCGAGTCGAACCGCACCTGGCGCAGCGCCACGCCGGAGAGCTGCACCTCACCGTCGGTCGGGTCCATCAGCCGGGTGAGCAGCTTGGCGAAGGTGGTCTTGCCGCTGCCGGTCTCGCCGACCACGGCCACCCGGCTCTTCGCCGGGATCTCCAGGGTCACGTCGTGCAGCACCGGCGGCCCGCCCGGGTACGCGAAGGTCACCTCCGCGAAGCGGATGTCCAGCGGGCCGGACGGCAGCTCCCGCCCCTGCTCCCCCGGGTCGGCCACGTCCGGCGCGACGTCCAGGACGTCGAGCACCCGGCGCCAGCCGGCGATCGCGTTCTGCGCCTCGTTGAGCACCTCGGTGGCGATCTGCACCGGCTGGATGAAGAGGGTCACCAGGAACAGGAACGCGGTGAGCTGGCCGATGGACAGGGTGCGGTCCACGCCGAGGTTGACGCCGACCACCACCACGCCGGCCAGGGCCAGGCCGGCGGCCAGCTCCCCCACCGAGCTGCCGATGATGCTGATCCGGATCGCCCGCTGCTGGGCCCGCCGCTGCCCGTCGATCGCCGCGTCCAGCCGCCGGGCGGTTCGCCCGGCGATCCCGTACGCCCGGATCACCGGGGCGCCCACCACGCTCTCGCCGATGGTGCCGAGCAGGGTGCCCATCCGCTGGCGAACCACGCCGTACGCGGTGGCGAGCCGGCGCTGCAGCAGCCGGATCACCAGCACCGCCGGCGCGAAGGCGCCGAGCACCACCAGGGTCAACTGCCAGGAGTACGCCAGCATGACCGCCGTGGTCACCACGAGCTGACCCAGGTTGACGATCAGGATCACGCCGCCCCACTGGAGGAACTGGGTGATCTGGTCGACGTCGCTGGTGACCCGGGAGACCAGTGAGCCGCGCCGCTCGGACTGCTGGTGCAGCATCGACAGGTCGTGCACGTGCCGGAAGGCCCGGGTACGCACCCCGGCGAGAGCGGTCTCGCTGACCGTGAAGAGCCGGCGCATCATCAGGTAGCCGCAGGCGGTGGTGACCACCAGCACGGCGGCGGTGGCGATCACGGTCAGCGTGACGACGTCCAGGTCGAGGCCGCCCACGATGCCGTGGTCGATGCCGCGTTGCACGGCCACCGGCACGGCGACCCGGCCGACCATGTAGACCAGCGCCAGCCCGAGCGTGCCGGCCAGCCCGGTCTTCAGCTCCGGAGACAGGGCCAGGCCACGCCGCAGCGTCCGCCAGGTCGACTCGCTCTTCTGTTCCGCGGCCACGGTGCTGCTCACCGGGCCCGCCTTTCGTTCGCGACTGCGGGGCTCCGCTCCGCTGCACTCCTCGCGCTCACCGGGCCCGCCTTTCGTTCGCGACTGCGGGGCTCCGCTCCGCTGCACTCCTCGCGCTCACCGGTCAACCTCGATTTCCAGGCCGGAGGCCAGCGGGGTGGCCTCGTCGTACGTCTGGTGCGGCTCGCGTTCCTGTTCGGCCTGCTCGTACGCGGTGACCAGGTCGGTGTAGCCGGGCACGGTGGCGAGCAGCTCGGCGTGGGTGCCCCGGGCGACCACCCGGCCCTGCTCGACGTAGATCACCTCGTCGGCGAGGGCGATGGTGGCCCGACGGTAAGCGACCACCAGGATCGACGCGGGCGCGGCGCCGTCTGCGGGGGCGCGCAGCCCGGCCAGGATGGCCGCCTCGACCCGCGGGTCGACGGCGCTGGTGGCGTCGTCGAGCACCAGCAGCCGGGGCCGGCCGGCGATCGCCCGGGCCAGGGTGAGCCGCTGCCGCTGGCCACCGGAGAGCGAGGTGCCCCGCTCGCCGACCATGGTGTCCAGTCCGTCGGGGAGCGCGGCGACGAAGCCGTCCGCCTCGGCCAGCCGCAGCGCCGCCCAGACCTCCTCGTCGCCGATGCCCGGCCGGTCCAGGGTGATGTTGGCCCGGACGGTGTCGTCGAACACGAACGGCACCTGGGCGACCAGCGCCACCGCCGAGGCGAGCGAGGCGGCGGTCAGCTCGCGGACGTCGACCCCGTCCAGGGTGACCGTGCCGGCACGCGGGTCGACCAGCCGTACGGCCAGCGAGGCGATGGTGGACTTGCCGGCGCCGGTCGACCCGACCAGGGCGACGGTCTTCCCGGCCGGCACGGTGAAGGTGACCTCGCCGAGCACCTCTGTGCCGGGCAGGTGCGCCTCGGCCGGCTCGTACCCGAAGTGGACGTCGTGGAAGCCGAGGGTGGCCGGCGCCGGCACGGCCGATTCGAGGGTCGCCTCGCCGTACGGCATCTCGCCGGTAGCGTCGAGGACGCGGCGCACCCGGTCCCAGCCGGCGACGCTGCGCGGCAGCTCGGCCAGCACCCAGCCGATGGCCCGGACCGGGAAGGCCAGCACGGTGAACAGGAAGGCGACGCTGACCAGTTCGGTGACGTCGATCGCGCCCTGCCGCAGCCGCAGCGCGCCGACCACCAGCACCGCGAGGGTGCCGAGGCTGGGCAGCGTCTCCAGCATCGGGTCGAAGACGCCGCGCAGCCGGCCGACGGCGATCAGCGCGTCGCGCAGCTCGCCGGCGCGGGCGGCGAACCGGTCGGTCTCCTGCGCCTCGCGGCCCATCGTCTTGACCACCAGGGCACCGTCGAAGCTCTCGTGGGCGATGCCGCTGACCTCGGCGCGCAGCCGCTGGGCGCGGGCCTGGCGGGGCGCCATCCGGCGGGAGTAGACCACGTTGAGCGCGAAGAGCGCCGGGAAGACGGCGAGCCCGACCAGGGCGAGCGCCCAGTCGGTGAAGAAGAGCGACACCACCGCGCCGACCAGCATCACCAGGGTGCCGACCGCGAACGGCAACGGCGCGATCGGATACCAGGCGGCCTCCACGTCGGAGTTGGCGTTGGAGAGCAGGGTGCCGGTGGCGTTGCGGTGGTGCCAGGACAGCGGCAGCTCGAGGTAGCGGCGGGTCACCCGGCGGCGGTAGGTGGCCTGGAGCCGGAACTGCATGTAGCCGGCGCCGAGCCGGCGGCCGAAGATGCCGACGACCCGCAGCACGCTGATCCCGAACAGCGCGGCGGCGGCGAGCGCCAGCACGCCGCCGGCCACCGAGCCGCGGGCGAGGGCCGGGACCACCACCTTGCCGACCACGCCGCCGACGACGTACGCGCTGGCGATCACCATCAGGCCGAAGAGCACGCTGCCGGTCACGGCGACCGCGAAGATCCGCGGTTGTTCCCGGATGGCCCGGCCGAGCACCCGAAGCCCACTGCCGAGAACGTCCCGACTTGTCCCGCTCGCCACGCTCTCCCCCGCCGTAAGCCGCACGTATCCCCCTCATCCTTACCGCTCGGCGCCCGGTCCGCCGACCCGGAGTGGATATGTCGACCGTCACGTACGCCCGCCGACCCCGCCGGCCAGGACCTTTTCCCGCGTGGCCCGCCGGCCGCCCGCCGGCTCCGCCGCGCCGCGCCGCGCCAGGCGCGCCGAAGGGCCGCACCGGGCCTACGATCGGGCCATGCCGCGGTACGCCCGATCGGAGCGCGAGGCGCTGGCCGATCTGCTGCTGGACCTGGGACCGGACGCGCCGACGATCGACGAGGGATGGACCACCCGTGACCTCGCGGCGCACCTGGTGGTGCGGGAACGCCGGCCGGACGCCGCCGGTGGCATCCTCCTGCCGCCGCTGCGCGGGTACGGCGAGGCGGTGCGCCGACGGGTGGCCGCCGGACCGTACGCGGACCTGGTGGCCCGGGTCCGCCGCCCGCCCGTGTGGAGCCCGGTGAGCAACCCGCTCACCGACGAGCTGGTCAACACCATGGAGTTCTTCATCCACCACGAGGACGTACGCCGGGCGCAGCCGGGATGGCGGCCCCGGGAGCTGCCGGCGGGGTTGCCGGCGGTGCTCTGGAAGCGGGCCGCGATGCTGGCCCGGGTGGCCTTGCGGCGCTTCCCGGCGAACCTGCTGATCCAGGCCCCCGGGTACGGCGAGCGCACCGTCGGCCGGGGCGGCGAGCGGCTGCGAATGGTGGGCGCCCCCGGCGAGCTGGTGCTCTTCCTCTCCGGCCGGCAACGGGTGGCACGGGTGCAGGTGGACGGTCCGGCGGCACCCGCCAGGCGGCTACGGGCGGCCAGCCTGGGCCTCTGACCGGGAGTGCACGGAAACGTCAAGGATGCGCAGCCGCACTAGCCGCTACCCGGGCGCAGGCAATACTCTTCGGTAACCGCAGATCGACGTGACCCTCGTCACGTCCCTCTACCCCCGAAGGCGGCTACAGCGATGGCTCTCGATGTACCGTACCGCTCCATCCCCGACATGTTCCTCAAGCGCGTGGCGGCGACCCCCGACCGGCACGCGTTCGGCCACCCGGGCTCGGACGACGCCGGGCCGGTCTGGCTGAGCTGGGAGCAGGTCGGGCGGCGCGCCAAGGCGGTCGCGGCCGGCCTGCACGGGCTCGGCGTCGGCCTGGAGGATCCGGTGGCGATCCTGGCGAACACCCGGCTGGACTGGGTGATCGCCGACTTCGGCATCATGTGCGCCGGCGGGGCCACCACGACCGTGTACCCGACCACCGAGCCGGAGGACGCGACGTACATCGTCGCCGACTCCGGGTCGAAGGTGCTCTTCGCGGAGAACCCGACCCAGGCGGCGAAGATCGCCGGCGCGGAGCTGCCCGCGCTGGCCCACGTGGTGCTCTTCGACGGCGAGCCCGACCCGGCCGCCGCCGTTCCCCAGCTCACCCTGGCCGAGCTGGAGGAACGGGGCGCGCAGACCCTGGCGAACGAGCCGGACCTGATCGACATGCTGGTCGCGGGCATCGGCCCGGAGCACCTCGCCACCCTGATCTACACCTCGGGCACCACCGGCCGGCCCAAGGGCGTCGAGCTGCTGCACGGCGGCTGGTGCTGGGAGGGGGTGGCACAGGAGAAGGTGGGGCTGCTGCGCGACGACGATCTGCAGTACCTCTGGCTCCCGCTGTCCCACTCCTTCGGCAAGACGCTGCTCTGCGGCGCCACCCACGTCGGCCTGCCCACGTACGTCGACGGTCGGGTGGACAAGCTGGTCGAGCTGCTTGCCGTGGTCCGGCCGACGCTGATGTGCGGCGCGCCCCGGGTCTTCGAGAAGGTCTACAACAGAGCGGTCACCACGGCCCGGGACGCCGGCGGCGCGAAGGCGAAGATCTTCGCCTGGGGCGTCGCGGTGGGCAAGGAGAAGGTCACCCTGGAGCAGGCCGGCAAGCCGCTCCCGGGCTGGCTGCGGCTGCGCTACGCGGTGGCCGAGAAGCTCGTCTTCAGCAAGCTCCAGGCCCGGCTCGGCGGCCGGATCCGGGTGCTGGTCTCCGGCGCGGCGCCGCTGAGCGAGGAGATCGCCGCCTTCTTCGCCGCCGCCAACCTGCCCATCTCCGAGGGGTACGGCCTGACCGAGACCAGTGCCGGCAACTTCGTCAACCCACCCGACGGGCTGCGCATCGGCACCGTGGGCCGGGCGATGGGCGACCTCGAGTGCCGGATCGACGCCGACGGCGAGATCCTGCTCCGCGGCCGGCCGGTCATGCGCGGATACCACAACCTGCCCGAGGAAACCGCCGCGGCGTTCACCGAGGACGGCTACTTCCGCACCGGGGACATCGGCAGCCTCGACGACGACGGCTACCTGCGCATCACCGACCGGAAGAAGGACCTGGTCAAGACCTCGGGCGGGAAATACATCGCCCCGTCGCACATCGAAGGGATGTTCAAGGCGATCTGCCCGTACACCTCGCAGGCGGTGGTGGTCGGGCAGGCGCGCAACTACTGCACCATGCTGGTCACGCTCGACCCGGACGCGATCAAGGGCTGGGCGGCCGGCGGCCCGCTCGACGGCCGCGACTACGCCGCAATCGTCGCCTCGCCCGAGGCGCAGGCGATGGTGGAGGGATACGTGGCGGAGCTCAACGCCAAGCTCAACCGCTGGGAGACGATCAAGAAGGTGGCCGTCCTCCCCCGCGACCTCACCATCGAGGACGGCGAGATCACCCCGTCGCTGAAGATCAAGCGCCGGTCCGTGGAGGGCAACTTCGCCGCCGAGATCGAGCAGATGTACGCGGGCACCCTCGCCGAACTCTAGGGGCCCGAAACGCCGGCGGCCGTGCCCCTCCGTCCCGGGGCACGGCCGCCGGTGCGTTCGGCGGATCGTCGGCGGCGCTCACAGGTGGTGCTGGCGCCACTGGGTCTGCTCCACCTCGACGGCGATCTGCTCCTCCAGCGCGAGCTGCCGGATCTGCCGCCGGCGGCATTCCTCGCTCACCGTCTCGGCGACGGTGCCGGCGATGCAGAGCACCGCCAGCACCGACACCGCCACCAGCTCCGGCAGCCGGGCCGCGCCCGGGGCGACCAGGACGATCACCGCCACCGCCGCCAGCAGCGGCCAGCGCACGGTGCGCAGCACCAGCAACGCGCAGGCGGCGAGGCTGAGCAGGTAGAGGCCGACACCTCCGTAGAGGACGGTGACCCAGAAGGCGCCTAGCGGTTCCCCCCAGGCCGGTGTCTCGGGGGACGCCGCCTCGGCGAGCATGCCCTTGACCCCGAGGGCGAAGAAGATGATCCCGGCGATCATCGGCAGGTGCAGGTAGGTGTACGCGTTCCTGGCCAGCCGAGCCCGTGTACCCGGCTCCCGGGCACGGTGCAGGACCTGCTCCATGCCGAAGGAGAGGGTGTCGAAGTACGCCCACCACAGCACGGCGGCGATCGCGACACCGAGCACCGCGGCGACCATCACCGGGCCGGACAGCGGCAGGGCGCTGACGGACTTCTCACCGAGACCGAGCGCGATGATCGACTCGCCGAGCGCGATCAGGATCATCAGGGCGTGCCGTTCCGCCCAGTGTCCCGCCGAGATCACCCTCCAGTACGAGCCGCCCAGTGCGACCCCCGCCCCGTACTCCACCAGCACCGCCAGCGACCAGAGCCCGAGCTGCAACAGGGTGGCCAGGGAATGCTCGGCGACCCGTGGCGGCACCTGCCCGGCGGCCAGCAGCAACATCGTGGCGATCACCGGCAGGGCGGCGAGCTGCATCCAGCGCCGGAACGCGGGCGGGTCGGAGCGGACCAACCAGCCGAAGACGGCGAGCTGCGAGGCCCGGACCACGAAGTAGCAGACGGCGAAGACGAGCGGGCCGTTCAGCCCGCCGGGCTCGTCGACGAACGCCCCCGGAATGCTCAGTACCAGCAGGAAGACGGAGGCCACGGTGACGAAGCCGACCACCGGCAGCACGCCCTGGTCGGCGCGGACCATGTTGCCGAGACCGGCGAAGCCGGTCCAGCACCACCACAGCAGCGCCAACTCCAGCAGGGCCCGGAACAGGTTGCCCCAGGAGGCGTGGGCCACGGTCAGGCCGGTGACGTTGAGGAACGCGAAGACGAAGACCAGGTCGTAGAAGAGCTCCAGCCGGGTCGTCCGGGAGCCCGGCGCACCGGTCCGGACCAGGCTCGACCACCTGCCGCCACCATTCCCCACCTGCGCAGTCTCCCAGCCGCGACCGCCGCCGCGAGCCGGATCGGAGAGCACGCCCGGGCGCCGCCGCCACGGCTCGGCCCCGGTGTCGGCAGCGCCCGCCGCCCGCCACCAGCCCGGGTCAGGCGATGACGGTCGGCTCCCGCCACTGCGGGCGGCCGGTCCGATCCAGGTCGTAGCGGACCGCGGCGAGCCGGCCGACCGCCTCCACCAGGTCGGCGGCGGGCAGCGTGAAGGGCAGCCGTAGGAACCGTTCGAGCGTGCCGTCCAGGCCGAACCGCGGCCCGGGTGCCAGGCGTACGCCGACCTCCTCGGAGGCCCGGGCCAGGGCGCTGGAGATCGGGCCGTCCAGCTCGGCCCAGAGGGTGACCCCGCCGCGCGGCACGGCGACCCGCCAGTCGGGCAACCGCTCGGCCAGCGCGCCGACCAGCGCGTCCCGCTGGGCGGCGAGCTGGGTCCGGCGGGCGGTCACGATGCTCGACGCCTCGGCCAGCAGGTGCACCGCGACGAGCTGGTCGAGCACCGGGCTGGCCATGTCCACCCCGACCCGCGCGGCGGCCAGCCGTTGCACCTGCGGGGCGGACGCCCGGACCCAGCCGATCCGCAGGCCACCCCAGTACGGCTTGCTCATCCCGCCGATGCTGATCACCCGGGAGTGCCGGTCGAACGTGGCCACCGGCGGCGGCAGCGGGGTGCCGTCCAGCGGCAGGTCCACGAAGGACTCGTCGATGACCAGGTCGGTCCCGGCGGTGTGGGCGGTGCCGACGAGCCGCTCGCGCAGGCCGATCTCCATCAGATGACCGGTCGGGTTCTGGAACTCGGGGATCAGGTACGCCAGCTTCGGCCGGGTCTGCCGGATGCTGCCCAGCAGCAGGTCGGCGTCCCAGCCGACGTCGTCGGTGGCGAGGCCGTGGGTGGTGATCCGGGCCCGGCGGGCGGACAACGCGGCGAGGGCGTTGGGGTAGGTCGGGGACTCCACCAGCACCCCGCCGCCGGGCGACAGGGTCAGCCGCAGCACCAGGTCCAGCGCGTGCTGGGTGCCGTTGGTGACCATGATCTGCTCCGGGCTGGTCGGCAGGCCCCGCTCGGTGTAGAGGCGGGCCACCGCCTCGCGCAGCTCGATGATGCCGGTCGGGTGGTACCCGGCCCCGCCGAGGTAGCGCGGCAGGTCCTCGGCGGCGGCCCGGGCGGCCGGCACGAGCTGCGGCGGCGCGGAGAGCGCGGCCACCCCGAGGTCGATCATGTCCCGGTCGTCGAGCGGGGTCCAGAGCCCGGTGCTGGCCACCCGGTGGGTGCCGGGCAGCATGGTCCAGCTTCCGGCGCCCCGGCGGCTGGCCAGGTGGCCGCTCTCCCGCAGCTCCCGGTACGCGGCGGTGACCGTGGTGCGGCTGATCCGCAGCGCCTCCGCCAGCTCCCGCTCGGCCGGCAGGCGTACGCCCAGCGGGAGCCGGCCGTCGGCGAGCAGGCCGCGGACGGCGCCGGCGAGCGCGGCGTAGTCGGGGCTGCGCCGCCGACCGGGCAGCGCGTGCCACTGACCGAGGAGCCGAGCCAATTGGACGCCACGCACCTGACTCGTCATGGCCACCCCTCCGCAATTGGCTCTATTCCTGGCTGGATTGGCCCCTAGGGTGGCATGCATGGCAGCGATTGGCAATCTCCGGCACCGCCCGGCCCGGCGGCTGACCCAGCTCTACGCCGGGCTCGCCCTCTACGGCATCAGCATGGCGTTGATGATCCAGTCCGGCCTCGGCCTCAACCCGTGGGACGTGTTCCACCAGGGCGTCGCCAGGCAGACCGGGCTCTCCTTCGGCACGGTCACCATCGCGGTCGGCGCCGTCGTGCTGCTGCTGTGGATCCCGCTGCGGCAACGCCCCGGCCTCGGCACGGTCAGCAACGTCGTGGTGATCGGCCTGGTGGTGGACGCCACCCTGGCCCTGCTGCCGCCCGGTGGCGTCCTGCCGGTCCGGATCGGCCTGCTGGTCCTCGGGATCGTCGCCAACGGCGCGGCCACCGGGCTCTACCTGGGCGCGGCGCTCGGCCCCGGCCCGCGCGACGGCCTGATGACCGGGTACGTCGCCCGCCGCCCCGGCCGCTCGATCCGGCTGGTCCGGACCGTCATCGAGGCGACCGTACTGGCGCTGGGCTGGCTGCTCGGCGGCAAGGTCGGCCTCGGCACCGTCGCGTACGCGCTCGCCATCGGGCCGCTCGCCCAGCTGTTCATCCCGCTCTTCGCGGTGCCCGCATCGCCGGTCCCGTCCACCCCGGAGCCGATGGTGGACCGCGCGCCCCGGCCGGCCGGCGAGGCGGCCTGAACCCGGCCGGCACGCGGCGCAACCCGCGCAGGGCCATGGGATGGGACGGTTCGACCCCCGCTGAGCTGCGGTGACGCCCGACGGCGAAACAGGGTGTTTTCTCCGGCGTCGACGCCGGGCATCATTCGTTCATGGGGGAGAACGGATGGCGCCGGACCGACGCCTGGATCTTCGTCGCACTGGTGATCGCGAGCGGTGCCGGCCGGCACCGCCGGTCGGCCTCCAGCCGGCGCCCGGAGGGCGTTCGCCTCGCTGACGTCCTCTCCACCGCCGACCACCTCAACCGGTCCATCCCCGAGCGGCACGAGGTGGAGGGAGCGGTGCGCCGGCTCTCCGGCGCCGGCCTGGTCAGCGTCACCGACGGCTGGTTCCGGATCACCCCGGACGGCGAGCGGCTGTGGCGTAGCCGGCCGAGCGCCGGAGTGGGGACCACGGTGGACACCGTGCAGGGCGTGCTGAGCCGCCAGCACGCCCCCGGGGAGTCCGACTGGCGCCTCGACGAGGACGATCACGCCGCCGCCGTCCAGGAGTACGCGGTCCGCTCGATCCCGATGCCGCGCCGCTCCCCCGAGGGCCACCCCGGCCGGGCCTGACCGCCGAGCCACCCGCCCGGCCGGTCCGCCCGGCGGGCGGTCAGCGGACCGGGTGGCCGGCGCCGCGCAGGGCGTCCTTGACCTCCCCGACGGTCAGCTCGCCGAAGTGGAAGACGCTGGCCGCGAGCACCGCGTCGGCGCCCGCGCCGATGGCCGGCGGGAAGTGCGCCACCGTGCCGGCCCCACCGCTGGCGATCACCGGCACGTGGACGACCTCCCGGACGGCCTGGATCAGCGGCAGGTCGAAGCCTGACTTGGTGCCGTCGGCGTCCATCGAGTTGAGCAGGATCTCCCCCGCGCCGAGTTCGGCGCCGCGCCGAGCCCACTCGACCGCGTCGATGCCGGTGCCCCGGCGACCGCCGTGGGTGGTCACCTCGAAGCCGCTCGGCGTGGTGCCGGCCGGAGCCCGGCGGACGTCGAGGGAGAGCACCAGCACCTGCCGGCCGAACCGGTCGGCGATCTCGGCGATCAGCTCCGGCCGGGCGATCGCCGCAGTGTTCACCCCGACCTTGTCCGCGCCCGCGCGCAGCAGGGTGTCGACGTCGGCGACCGCCCGGACGCCGCCGCCGACGGTGAGCGGGATGAAGACCGACTCGGCGGTGCGCCGGACCACGTCGAGCATGGTGCCCCGGTCGCTGGACGAGGCGGTGACGTCGAGGAAGGTCAGCTCGTCCGCGCCGGCCCGGTCGTACGCGGCGGCCAGCTCGACCGGATCGCCGGCGTCGCGCAGGTCGAGGAAGTTGACCCCCTTGACCACCCGCCCGGCGTCCACGTCCAGACACGGGATCACCCGCACCGCCACCGTCATGCCGCGAGCCTATCCAAGTACGCCTCCAGCTCGACCTCGACCAGGTGGTCCGGATCGATCAGCCCGGCCACCACCACCATGGTCGCCACCGGGCGGACCGCCCCGAACACCGCGTTGTGCGCCCGGCCGACCTCGTCGGCGTAGCTCCGGTCGGTGACGTACATCCTCGTCCGGACCACGTCCGCCGGCCCCGCGCCCACCTCGGCAAGCGCGTCCAGGCCGATCCGCAGCGCCTGGGCGGTCTGCGCCGCCGCGTCGCCGACGTGCACCACCCGCCCGTCGACGGTCGATGTGCAGCCGGCGGTGATCGCCAGGCCGCCGGCCCGGATCACCCGCGAGTAGCCGTACCGGGCCTCCCACGGGCCGCCCGAGCCGAGCCGGGTGACGGTGGGGCCGTCGCTCACGCCGCGGCCCGCAGTGTGGCCAGCGCCTCGGCGACGGTGAACGCCCCCGCGTACAGCGCCTTGCCCGCGATCACGCCCTCCACGCCCGCCGTCTCCAGCGTGGCCAGGGCGCGCAGGTCGTCCAGGGTGGAAACGCCGCCGGACGCGATAACCGGGGCGTCGGTGCGGGCGCAGACCTCGCGCAGCAGGTCCAGGTTCGGGCCGCGCATGGTGCCGTCCTTGGTGATGTCGGTGACCACGTACCGGGCGGCGCCGGCCTTGTCCAGCCGCTCCAGCACCTCGTACAGGTCACCGCCCTCACGGGTCCAGCCGCGCGCGGCGAGGGTACGGCCGCGCACGTCCAGCCCGATCGCCACCCGGTCGCCGTACTCGCCACAGATCCGGTCGCACCACTGCGGATCCTCCAGCGCGGCGGTGCCGATGTTGACCCGGGCCGCCCCGGTGGCGAGCGCGGCCCGCAGCGACTCGTCGTCGCGGATCCCGCCGGAGAGCTCCACCCGCACGTCCAGCTTGCCGACCACCTCGGCGAGCAGGGCGGCGTTGGAGCCCCGACCGAAGGCGGCGTCCAGGTCGACCAGGTGGATCCACTCGGCGCCGTCGGACTGCCAGGCGAGGGCGGCCTCGAGGGGGTCGCCGTACGCGGTCTCGCTGCCGGCGGCGCCCTGCACAAGCCGGACGGCCTGACCGTCGGCCACATCGACGGCGGGCAACAGGGTGAGGCTCAAGCTCTTCTCCTCGCTTCAGGTACGACGGTCCAGGGCGATCACCACGATCGCCGGCAGGGCCAGCAGCAACAACACGACCAGCGCCAGCCGCAACGCCAGGTCGTCGACGAAACTCCAGATGCTGATCAGCGCCAGCCCGGTGAGCAGCGCGATCGCGGCGCGCTCGCCCCGGGTGCGCCGGACCAGCCGGCCGGTCCGGCCGCGCCGCAGCCTCGGGGTCAGCCGGCGTACGACGGCCCGCCGCCGCTCCCGCCGAGCCACCCGGCGGAGGCGGGCGGCGCGTTCGGCTTCCAACTGTGCCTGGCGGGCCTCCCGGCGGCGAGCCCGCTCCTTGCTCACCGGGCCACCTTCGTCAGCCAGTTGCGCAGCAGGGCGGCACCGGCGTCGGCCGACTTCTCCGGGTGGAACTGGGCCGCCGACAGCGACCCCCGCTCCACCGCGGCGACGAACTCGGTGCCGTGCTCGGCGGTGGTCACCGTCGCCCCCGCGGCGGCCAGCCCGACGGGATCCGTCACCCCGTACGAGTGGACGAAGTAGAACCGGGCGTCGGCCGGCAGCCCGGCGAAGAGCGCCGAGCCCCGCGGCGGGCGGACGGTGTTCCAGCCCATGTGCGGCAGCCGCTCGGCGGGCAGCATGGTCACCCCGCCGGGCAGCAGCCCGAGCCCCTTGGTGACCACGCCGTGCTCGTCGCCGTGGTCGAAGAGGACCTGCATGCCGACGCAGATGCCGAGGACCGGCCGGCCGGCGGCGACCCGCTCGGCGATGACCGGGCCGGCGCCCAGCGCCTCGATCCCGGCCATGCAGGCGGCGAAGGCGCCGACACCCGGCACCACCAGGCCCGCGGCCTCCGCGGCGGCGGTCAGGTCGTCGGTCACGACGACGTCCGCGCCGGCCCGTTCCAGGGCACGTTCGGCCGACCGCAGGTTGCCCGAGCCGTAGTCGAGCACCACGATCCGCTTGCTCGCCCGCTGGCGCTCGCTCATGAGCCCTCCGCGGGTAGCAGCCAGAGCAGCCCGCCGGCGGTGGCCATCGCGGCCAGCAGCCCGGTGATCACCACCGCGGCACGCGGTGCCTCCTGCCGGTACAACGACCACGTCCCGCCGACCAGCATCGCGCCGAGGATCAGCAGCAGCATCGGCAGCACCGTGCCCATCAGAGTGCACCCTTCGTGCTCGGGATCGCACCCTGTGAGCGCGGGTCGATCGCGGTGGCCTCGCGCAGCGCCCGGGAGACCGCCTTGAACTGGGCCTCGACCACGTGGTGGGCGTCCGGGTGGCCGCCGGGACGGGCCGCCCGCAGCACGTCGACGTGCAGGGTGATCCGGGCGGCCTGGCCGAACGACTCCCAGATGTGCCGGGTCATGCTGGTCGGGTAGACCGGCCCGATGTACGGCGCGAGGGCCGGCTCGTCGTGCACCACGTACGGCCGGCCGGACAGGTCGACCGCGGCCCGGACCAGGACCTCGTCCATCGGGACGGTTGCCGAGCCGTACCGCCGGATGCCGGCCTTGTCCCCCAGCGCCTGGTCGAAGGCGGCGCCGAGGGCGAGCGCGGTGTCCTCCATGGTGTGGTGGGCGTCGATCTCCAGGTCGCCGACCGTGTGCACGGTCAGGTCGAAGCCGCCGTGCCGGGCGATCTGGTTCAGCATGTGGTCGTAGAACCCGACGCCGGTCTCGATGTCGGCCTTGCCGGTGCCGTCGAGGTCGATCTCGACGAGGACCTTGGTCTCCTTGGTGATCCGCTCCACCCGGGCGGTGCGACTCATCCTGTGCAACCTTTCGTTCGCGACTGCGGGGCTCGCGAGAGCGGCTCACTCCTCGCGCTCACGGACCTTCTCCATGGCGGCGAGGAAGGCGTCGGTCTCGGCGGGGGTGCCGGCGGTGACCCGCAGCCAGCCGGGCAGTCCGACGTCGCGGACCAGCACGCCGGCGTCGAGCAGGGTGCGCCAGGCGGCGGCCTGGTCGCCGCCGACCTCGAAGAGAACAAAGTTGGCGTCGCTGTCGGCGACCCGGCACCCCCGCGCGCGCAGCTCCGCCACGATCCGGTCCCGCTGCTGCATGATCGCGGCGACCGTGCCGAGCAGGGCGTCGCGGTGCGCCAGGGCCGCGCGGGCGGCGGCCTGGGTGAGCGCGGAGAGGTGGTAGGGCAGCCGCACGAGCTGCACCGCCTGCACCACGGCCGGGTCGGCGGCCAGGTAGCCGAGCCGGCCGCCGGCGAACCCGAACGCCTTGCTCATCGTCCGGGTCACCACCAGCCGGGGATGGTCGGGCAGCGCGGCGAGCGCGCTGACCGTGCCGGGCCGAGCGAACTCGGCGTACGCCTCGTCCACGACCACCATGCCGGGCGCCGCGTCCAGCACGGCGGCGACCACCGCCGGGTCGAGCGCGGTGCCGGTCGGGTTGTTCGGCGAGCAGAGGAAGACCACGTCGGGCCGGTGCTCGCGAACCTGGGCCACCGCCTCGCCGGCGGTCAGCCCGAAGTCGACACCGCGCCGGGCCGGGACCCAGCCGGTACCGGTGCCGAGCGCCAGCAGCGGGTGCATCGAGTACGCCGGGGTGAAGCCGAGCGCGGTGCGCCCGGGGCCTCCGAACGCCTGGAGCAGCTGCTGCTGGATCTCGTTGGAGCCGTTGGCCGCCCACACCTGGTCGACGGTGAGCCCATGGCCCAGGTACGCCGCCAGGTCGGCGCGCAGCGCCACCGCGTCCCGGTCCGGGTAGCGGTTGAGGTCGCGCAGCTCGGCCGCGAGGGCCTTGGCGATCGCGTCGACGACCGGCTCGGGCACCGGGTAGGAGTTCTCGTTGGTGTTCAGCCGGACCGACACGTCGAGCTGCGGCGCCCCGTACGGCGTGAGCCCGCGCAGGTCGTCCCGGATCGGCAGGTCGTCCAGCGTGGTCACGACGTCTCCCCCGGAAAACGCACGCTGACCGCCTGGCCGTGGGCCGGCAGGTCCTCGACGGTGGCCAGGGTGACCACGTGCGGGGCCACCTCGCGCAGCGCGTCCTGGCTGTATTCCACCAGGTGGATGCCGCGCAGGAAGGACTGCACGGAGAGCCCCGAGGAGTGCCGGGCGCAGCCGCCGGTGGGCAGCACGTGGTTGGAGCCGGCGCAGTAGTCGCCGAGCGACACCGGCGACCACGCGCCGACGAAGATCGCCCCGGCGTTGCGGACCCGCAGCGCCCAGTCGCGGGCGTGCTCGGTCTGGATCTCCAGGTGCTCGGCCGCGTACGCGTCGACCACCCGCAGCCCCGCCTCGAGATCGTCGACGAGGACGACGCCACTCTGCTCGCCACCGAGGGCGGTGGCGATCCGCTCGGCGTGCTTGGCCGCCGGCACCTGCCGGGCCAGCTCCGCGTCGACCGCGTCGGCGAGCGCCACCGACGGGGTGACCAGCACGCTGGCCGCCAGGGGGTCGTGCTCGGCCTGGCTGATCAGGTCGGCGGCCACGTGCGCCGGGTCGGCCGTGTCGTCGGCGAGGATGGCGATCTCGGTGGGGCCGGCCTCGGCGTCGATGCCGACCACCCCGCGCAGCAGCCGCTTGGCGGCGGTGACCCAGATGTTCCCCGGGCCGGTGACCAGGTCGACCGGCGTGCAGCGCTCGGCGCCGTACGGGTCGACGGCCGCCCCGTACGCCAGCATGGCCACCGCCTGTGCGCCGCCGACCGCGTAGACCTCGTCGACGCCGAGCAGCGCGCAGGCCGCGAGGACGCGCCGGTCGGGCAGGCCGCCGTTGTCCTTCTGCGGCGGGCTCACCACCACCAGCGAGCGGACCCCGGCCGCCTGCGCGGGGACCACGTTCATCACCACGGTCGACGGGTACATGGCCAGGCCACCGGGGACGTAGAGGCCGACCCGGTCGACCGGCACCCAGCGCTCGGTCACCGTGCCGCCCGGCACCACCTGGGTGGTGTGATCGGCCCGGCGCTGGTCGGCGTGGACCTTGCGGGCCCGGGTGATCGACTCCAGCAGCGCGGCGCGGACCTGTGGGTCGAGATGTCCCTCGGCTTCCCGGATCGCCTCCACCGGCACCCGCAGGCACTGCGGGGAGATGCCGTCGAACCGTTCGCTCGCCTCCCGGATCGCCGGGTACCCATGCTCCCGGACCGCCTCCACCAGCGGACGGATCCTCTCGACGGCCACCGAGACGTCGAGCTGGGCACGGGGCAGCAGGTGGCGCGGGTCGCGCTTCCCGCCGCGCAGGTCGATCCGAGTCAACACCCCTGCGAGTCTAGGCGGGCCGACCCGGAGCCGACCCGCACCGCCCGCACGGCGGGACGGTGAGCCGGGACACGCCGATCGGGTCGGGTCGGACTACGCTCGGACGCGTGACCGCACGGCTGCCGGTGTTTCCGCTCGGGACGGTCCTCTTCCCCGGGCTGGTCCTCCCACTGCACATCTTCGAGGAGCGCTACCGGGCGCTGGTGCGCCACCTGGTCGGGCTGCCGGAGGGCGCACCCCGGGAGTTCGGGGTGGTGGCGATCCGGGCCGGCTGGGAGGTCGCCCTCGGCACGGGCCCGGCCGCGCCCGGCGGCGACGTCGCCCTGCACGAGGTGGGCTGCACCGCCGAGCTCCGGCAGGTCACCGAGCTGGCCGACGGCGGCTTCGACATCGTCACCGTGGGCCGCCGGCGGTTCCGCATCGCCGGGGTCCACGAGGGCGCCGCGCCGTACCTGACCGCCGAGGTGGAGTGGCTGCCCGAGCCGGCCGGCACCGACGAGGTCGCCGGCCTGCTCGCCGCCCGGGTGATCTCGGTCTTCCGGCAGTACCTCGGCCTGATCAGGCCGGGCCCCGAGGAGATCTCCGAGCAGTTGCCGGAGGATCCCGTCGTGCTGTCGCACCTGGTCGCCGCAACCGCCGCCCTGACCGTCGCCGACCGGCAGCGGCTGCTCGCGATCGACGACACCGCCGCCCGGCTGCGGGCCGAGCTGCGACTGCTCAACCGGGAGACGGCGCTGCTGCGCCAGGTCCGGGCGGTCCCGGTCCCGCTCAGCGAGCTGGCGGGTCCCCCGGCGCCGAACTGAGCTCCGGGCCGGCCGGCGGCCAGCCGGCGTCGGGCTCCGGGCGCAGCGACGGCCACCGCGACCAGCCGGCCAGCAGGGTGTAGGTCACGGCCGCGCCGAACGCGGGCAGCAGCAGGTTGCCGTACGGCAGCACGGGCAGCACGCCGAGGAGCCGCTCCACCCCGCCGGCCCGCAGGTCGGCCGGTTTGGTGAAGGCCGCCCCGTCCGGCGCGGTGGCCAGCAGTCGGTGGTAGGTGGCCAGTCCGACGCGGCGGCCCAGCTGCCAGGCCACCACCGCCGCGCCGAGGCCGCCCAGGGCCCCGGCGAACAGGCCCACCGGACCGCGCCGGCGACGCAGCAGGAACCACAGCGCGATCGCGGCGAGCACCCCGAAGCCGAGCCCGAGCAGGCTGAACCAGCCGTCGGCGGCGATCGGCTGCTCCGGCTGCGGGCTGGCGTAGATGGCGCCCTCGGCGGTCTTCCGCACCGGGGTGCCCGGCGCCACGGCCGCCCAGAGCAGCCCCAGCGGCGCACCCAACCCGGTCAGCAGGAACGCGGCGCCGAGGGTGATTCCGACCCCCCGACCCAGGCCGGCGGCCCGCCCTGTCGTGGGTGCCACACCGGGCATCGCCCCGGCGACGTCCGGGTGCCCGGCGAGCGGGTCCGCGCCGGGCGCGTTGACCGGGGTGCCGGCGGGCACCGGCAGGCCGGCCGGCCACTCGGGGAGATCCCCCTGGACGGGTGAGCCGCCGTGGGTCGGACGGTCGGGGGCCGGCATGGAACGGTGGAAGGCCTGCGGGCCGCCGGACGGGCGGTCGGCGGCACCGGGCTCGCGGGAATGATCGGCGGCCCGCTCGGGGTCAGGGGTGTCCGGACTCACCCGGTGATCCTCTCAGGCGGCGGGCCGAGGCGGGGCGGTGGTCAGCGGGTGAACGGCTCCAGGATCACCGCGGCGGCCTTGAGCCAGGCCTGCCGGGTCTCCGCCTGCAGCTGGTGGTACTCGATCGAGGAGCCGGTTTCCAGTGCCGGGTCGTAGGGCACCACCGCGACCGCCCGGGTCCGCGTGGCGAAGTGCCGCTCCAGGTCGCTCTGCAGCGAGCTACGCCCCGGCGTCGGGCAGGAGATCAGGGTGACCGCGTTGTCGGCCAGCTCGCCCATCCCCACCTCGTGCAGCAGGTCGAGCATCCAGTCCGCGCTGAACGCGGCGTCCTCGCGCGGCACGGTGGTCACCACGAGCTGGTCGGCGGCCTGCATGACGGTCCGCCAGTTCGGGCTCTCCACGTTGTTGCCGGTGTCCACGCAGACCACCTCGTGGGTACGCCCCAGCAGCTCCAGCACCCGCTTGACGGTGAACTGGTCCAGCCGCTGGGCGAACCGGGGGCTCTCCTCGCCGGCCAGCACGTCGTACGAGCCGTCGGAGGCGTGCCGCAGATAGTCGTCGAGCCGCTCCAGCAGGGCGGCGCCCTCCAGGATCTCGATCTGCGCGAGGTCGTGGACCAGGTGCCGGATGGTGCGGGCGTGCCGGGCGCTGCCGGCCCGCAGCCCGAGGGTGCCGCGCAGTTCGTTGTCGTCCCAGGCGAGCACCCCGCGCCCGCGCACGCTGCCCACGGTCGCCGCGGCGAGCACGGTCGCGGTGGTCTTGTGCACCCCGCCCTTCGGGTTGGCGAAGGCGAGCACCCGTGGGCGGCCCAGCTCGCGGCGGAGCACCGAGGTGGACCGGTCCAGCTCGCTCTCCGGCGCCGGGGCGCGCCACCCGACCCGGGCCGACTCGACCCGGCCGGCGTAGCCCTCCGCAGCCGGTGCCTGGTAGGTCGGCGGCGGGTAGGTCGGGGCGGACGGGACCGGCTCCGGGGGCGGCGGGGGCTCCGGGCGGTAGCGGCCCCGATCCAGCAGCGCGTACCGGGACTCCTCGGGCGGGTCGGGCTGGTAGCCGTTGTCGAGCAACGCGTACCGGGAGTCGACGGAGGCGGTGCCCCGGCCGCGCGCCGTCGGCTCCGGCCGGCTCGGCTCCGGGTCGGTCCGGTACGCCGGCTCGGCTCGCCAGGACGGCTCGGCCCGGTTGTCCGGCCCGGTGCGGTACGCCGGCTCCCCCTGGTACGCCGGTTCGGCGCCGTACCCGGGCTCGGCGCCGTACCCCGGGTCGGCCCGGTAGGCCGGCTCCACCCGGTAGGTCGCCTCGACCCGGTAGGGCGGCTCGGCGCCGTACGACAGCTCGGCGGGGTGCTCGACGGGCTGCGCCCGGCCGGTCCAGCCGGTGCCGGCGGCACGCCGGGGCAACGGCTCGGCGGGCGGCAGGGGCTCCTCGACGCGGCGATCCGCCTCGGTCTGCTCCGCGCCGCGGCCGCCGAGCCGGGCCCGGTCGAGCAGCGCCCGCCACCGAGGCGCCGGCTCGGCCTGCCGACTCCAGCCGGTCTCGCTGCGGTCCACGGCTCCGCCCCTCCCCAGACCTGTCGATCTCCGCCCGACAGGCTACGAGCGAAACCCTATGCGGACCACACCCTGCTTCGCACCTCCCCCCGGCACCTCTCGTCACCGCCGGTCCGGCGGCGGTCCGGCGGCGGCCACGTCTCAGGAGGTGGCAGCGGGATTCGGCGGTTCCCCGCCCGCCGCCGCCGGACCGCTGGGTGAGGATCCACTCACCGTCGGTGCGGCTTCCGACGAATCGCCCGCCTCGGAGGCGGCCGGGTCGGCCAGTCCGGTATCGGCGGGCGGCCGGACGACGTCCCGCTGCTCGGGCAGCGGCGGGGTGAACACCGTGCGGTCCAGTCGCCGCACCTCCGGCGCGGCGTCGACCACCCGTACGCCCGGCCGGGCGGCCAGCGCCCGCAGCGCTTCCGGGGTGTCCCGGACCACGGCGGCGTACACGCAGGCGCAGCCCGACCGGTACTCGGCCGCCTCCCGGGCCGAGACCGAGGCGCCCGTGTCGTACACCCGGCGGAGCTCGGCGTCGGCGGCGGCCGCCGGGGTGGCGGCGCGGGCCCGGTAGTCGGCGGCCTCCCGGTCCTTGCGGGCGGCCACCTCGGCCATCCCGGCGACCACGTCGTCGGGCAGGCGCATCGCGGCGATCCGGACGATCTCGGTCTGCCGGCCGGGCAGCGGTACCCGGGCGACCACCGCGGAGACCGGGGTGTCGCCGAGCGTGCCGGCCAGCCGCGCCGGCGTCAGGTACGCCGCGAACGAGACCAGGGCGTAGTCGCCCGGGCCCGGGGTGGCCGGTGCGGGCAGGGCGGCCAGCTCGGCGGCGGCCGCCCGCTGGTAGTCCGGGATGACGTCGCCGTCCGCCACGCCGACCCGGGTGACCTCGCCGACCGTGCGGTCCCCCACCGGCTCCCGCCGGCGGTCCCAGAACCCGGCGGCCAGCACCGCCAGCGCGCAGGCCAGCGCGATCCAGCTGAGCAGCCCGGAACGCGACGGCCCGCGCCGGGACGGGCGCGGCGGTACGTCGGCGGTCACGTGCTTCCCCTGTCGGGCGGGCGGTCGGGCGGCGGGCGCGGGTCAGTCGCGGAGGAGCTCCAGCGCCCGGGCCAGGTCGTCCGGGTACTCGCTGACGAAGGTGACCTCCTCACCCGTACGGGGGTGCAGGAAGCTCAACGACCGGGCGTGCAGCCACTGCCGGGCCAGCCCGAGCCGGGCCGAGAGCGTCGGGTCCGCGCCGTAGGTGAGGTCGCCCACGCAGGGGTGCCGCAGCGAGGAGAAGTGCACCCGGATCTGGTGGGTACGCCCGGTCTCCAGCCTGACGTCGAGCAGGCTGGCCGCCGGGAACGCCTCCATGGTGTCGTAGTGGGTGACGCTCGGCTTGCCGCCGGAGACCACCGCCCAGCGGTAGTCGTGGTGCGGGTGCCGGTCGATCGGCGCGTCGATGGTGCCGCGCAGCGGGTCCGGGTGGCCCTGCACCACGGCGTGGTAGCGCTTCTCCACCTCGCGGTACTTGAAGGCCCGCTTCAGCGCGGTGTACGCCTGCTCGCTCTTGGCCACCACCATGATTCCGGTGGTGCCGACGTCGAGCCGGTGCACCACGCCCTGTCGCTCGGCGGCGCCGCTGGTGGAGATCCGGTGGCCGATCCCGGCCAGCCCGCCGATCACCGTCGGGCCGGTCCAGCCGGGGCTGGGGTGGGCGGCCACCCCGACGGGCTTGTCCACCACCACGATGTCGTCGTCGGCGTGGACCACGGTCAGCCCCGGCACGGCCTGCGGGACCACGGTCGGCGGGGCGGCCGGCGCGGGCAGCGTCACCTCGAGCCAGGAGCCGGCCTTGACCTTGTGCGAATTGGGCCGGACCACGCCGTCGACCAGCGCGTCCCCGGCGTCGACCAGCGCCGCCGCGGCGGTCCGGGAGAGCCCGAAGAGCCGGGCGACGGCCTGGTCGAGCCGCATCCCGTCGAGGCCGTCCGGGACCGGCAGGGACCGGTGGTCGCCGCCGACGGCGAAGGCGGAGGTCACGCCCTTCCCCGCTGCTCGCCGCCGCTGGCCGCCTCGCTCAACTCGGCACCCTCCGCCGGCTCCGCGCCGGCCCGGCCGCCGTTGCGCTGGCGGCCGGTCAGCTCGAGCAGCACCGCCAGGATCACCCCGCACACCAGGGAGCTGTCGGCCAGGTTGAAGATCGGCCAGACCTGCCCGTACGGGTCGAAGAGGCTGACCATGTCGACCACGTGCCCGACGAAGTGCCCGGGTGCCCGGAAGATCCGGTCGGTGAGGTTGCCCAGCGCCCCGCCGAGCACCAGCCCGAGCGAGATGGCCCACGGCAGCGAGCGCAGCCGCAGCGCCATCCAGCCGATCCAGGCGATCACGCCGAAGGTGATCAACGGGAAGGCCCAGGTGTAGCCCGAGCCGATGCTCCACGCCGCGCCGCTGTTGCGGGTCAGGGTCAGATAGACGGTGCCGCCGAGCAGCGAGACCGGACCCCGGCCGGTGAGCGACGTGAGCGCGAGCTGCTTGGTGATCAGGTCGGCGACGAGCGAGGCCAGGGCGACGCCGAGGAGAACCCCGACCGCCCGGCGTCGGGGCGTGCCACGGCCCGACTCAGCGGTGCCGGACCCGGCGGGCGGTGCTGCGGTCATCTGCTCCCCATCGACGCTCGCGACGGTGACCCTCACCGCCTCCGGTCAAGCCGCCGGGGAGCACGCCTCAGCGCCGCTCCTCCAGCTGTTTGCAGGTCACGCAGAGGGTGGCCGACGGGAAGGCGGCGAGCCGCTCGACCGGGATCGGGTTCCCACAGCGCTCGCACCAACCGTACCCGCCCTCGTCGAGGCGCTCGAGGGCCCGCTCGACCTGCGTGATCCGTTCCTTGATGCTGTTGGCGAGGGAGATCTCCTGCTCGCGCTCGAACGTCTTGGTGCCGGTGTCGGCCTGGTCGTCCCCGGCCGAGTCGGTCAGCCGATCGCGCTGCAGCTCGGTGATCTCGCTCAGCGTCTGATCGTACTCGGCGCTCAGCTCGTCCCGCCGGGCCGCCAGCGCCGCCCGGATCTTCTCGGTCTCCGCCGCGCTGCGGGTGGCCTTCGCGACCGGCTTGCGGCCGGCGGTCCTGGTGTCCGCTTGCTTCGCCATCGTCAGCTCCCTCGGCCGCGTGTCGCGGCGGTCGGCGGTGCCTGGGCAGGGTCCACCGGGGTCGGCGTTCCCCACCTACGGAACGGGTGCACGGCGACAAACGCCGCGCACGCCGGAGGGTGGCAAGAATACGGAACGTACAGGCGTCCGACAACGTGCCGCACCGTCGTACCGCGATTCAGCCCCGGACAGCCACCAATTGGGGCAAAAGGAACGCTAGCAGATCAACCGTCCCGGTCCTCGCCGTACTCGCCAAACCAACGGGCCAACCGACCCCGGCGGCTCACCGCGCGCAGCCGCCGCTCCACCTCGTCGCGGACCTCGGCGGTGGCGACGATGAGCAGGCTGTCCCCGACCTTGAGCCGGGTGTCCGGACCGGGTACGAAGCCCGCCCCGTCGCGCAGCACCAGGGTCACCGAGGCGCCCACCGGCAACCGCAGCTCGTCCACGTGCACCCCGCCCAACCGGGACTCCGGCGGCACCTCCACCTGGAGCAGATCGGCCCGCATCCGTTCCAGCGGTGCCGTCTCGACCCGGATCTCGGCGGCCTCGGCCGGCGCGGTCACCCCGAGCCGCCGGGCCGTCGGCGCCAGCGTCCCGGCCTGGAGCAGCGTGAAGATCACCACCAGCACGAAGACGGCGTCGAAGAGCCGGTCCGCCCCGGGCACCCGGGCGGAGAGCGGGATGGTCGCCAGCACGATGGGCACCGCGCCCCGCAGCCCGGCCCAGGAGAGGAAGAGCTGCTCGCGCGGGTGGAACCGGAACGGCAGCGCGGAGACCGCCACCGACAGCGGGCGGGCGAAGAGCACCAGGGCCAGCCCGGTGACCACGGCCGGCAGCACCGCCTCGCCCAGCCGGCCCGGGGAGACCAGCAGGCCCAACAGGACGAACAGGCCGATCTGGGCCAGCCAGGCCAGCCCGTCGGCGAAACCGAGGATGGCCTGCCGGTGCGGCAGCCGGGCGTTGCCGAGCAGCACGCCCGCGACGTAGACGGCGAGGAAGCCCGAGGCGTGCAGCTCCGAGCCGACCGCGTACGCCAGCACCGTGAAGCCGACCACCGCGATCGGGTAGAGACCGGCGGAGGGAAGCGCGGCCCGGCGCAACGCGTATCGGCCGGCGATCCCGGCGGCCACCCCGACGGCGGCGCCGACACTCAGCTCGTAGCCGACCAGGAGGACCTCGTACCACCAGGGGTGGGCGGCCGCGACGTCCCGGGACAGCAGCAGCACCAGGATGACCACCGGGGCGTCGTTCATGCCCGACTCGGCCTCCAGGGTGGCCACCAGCCGGGGCGGCAGGCGCAGCCGACGCAGGGTGGCGAAGACGGCCGCCGCGTCGGTGGAGGAGAGCACCGCGCCGTAGAGCAGCGCCATCCGCCAGTCCAGGCCGAGCAGGAGATGCACCACGACCCCGACCACCAGGATGCTGACCAGCACGCCGATCGTGGAGAGCGCGGCGGCCATCCCGAGCACGGGACGCAGCGTGCTCCAGCGCGCGCTCAGCCCGCCCTCGGCGATGATCACGATCAGGGCGCAGAACCCGAGCACCCGGGTCAGCTCGACGTCGTGGAAATGGATGCCCAGCCCGGCCTCGCCGATCGCCACCCCCAGCGCGAGGTAGACCAGCAGACTCGGCACGCCGAGCCGGGTGGAGAAGCGCACCGCGCCCACCGCGACCAGCAGGACGGCCGCGCCGAGCAGCAGCGCGAGATTCAGCCCGGGGGTCATCCGCGGCCGGCCCGGGCGGTCCTCACTCGGCCGATCCGTCCCGCAACCGACGCAGCACGTCGGGCAGCCCGGGGCTCGGGCGCTCGACCAGGAAGAGCTTGTCCCGGCTGGCCGCGCCGGTGCGTAGGGAGACCACCGCCGGCCGGACGCCGAGGGCGTCGGCGAGGGCCCGCCGGGCCGCCTCGGTGGCGCGTCCGTCCACGGCGGGGGCGGTCACGGCGATGACCAGCGCCGGCCCGTGCGGGCCGTCGAACCGTCCGCCGACCCGGGCCCGGGAGGCACCGGGCTTCACCCGTACGGCGACGGTGAGCGTGTCGTCCACGGCAGCCATGATCAACCGGACTGGGCGTCGGTGAGCAGGACGGTGGCCGGGGCGCAGCGGGCACACGGGGTGAAGCCGCTCCCGACCGCCTCGGCGACGGTCAACGCCTCGTCGTCCCGGCCCACCAGGTGGGGGCAGCCGGGCAGGTGGAACCGGGCGCGACCGTCGACCACGCGGACCGCGTCGTCGAGCCGGGCCAGCCGGGCGACGTCGGCCGGCGACACGTGCTGCGCGGGCGGGTCGGCGTCGAAGGGGCCCTCGGCGGCCGGTGAGGTGGGTGCCGGAGCGGCGTCCCGGGAGCGGGCCCGCGGGCCGGGCGGGGAGTAGGGATTGGCGGCGTACCGCTCGGCCGGGTCGGTCACCGGGGACTCGGATGGTTGCCGCCACCCGGGTCCACCGGTGCCGACCGTCGGCGGGATGTGTTGAGTGGGGATCCCCGGCTCACCGAGCCGAGGCCCGTACGCGGCTCCGGTCGGCCCGGTCCGGGTGCGGCCGCGGGGGCCGGCGGTCCGGCCCCCCGTGGCCTGGTCGGCGACCACCCGGCGGGCACGCGCGACGAGAGCGACGGCGGCCAGCATGCTGGCCGCGATGGACGTGACCAGCAGCGGGCTGGACCCGTCGGCCAGCCCGGCCACCAGGAGCACGACCGCGACGAGGATGAGCAGGATGCTGGCGGCTGTCACAGCTCACCCCCGCCGCGTCGTGTCGGTCTGCGCGGTCGGCGGCCATCCACGGGACGACCGCCGATGGCGGGATCAGCGGCCGGACTCGAGCGAGCCCGCGCGGCTGCCACCGTAGGAGCCGGCGAGGCTTGCCGAGGCGAGGCCGTTGCCGCTCCCGGCGGCGCGGTTGCCCTCGGTGCGGTTGATCTCCGCATCGAGGCCCTGACCGCGGCCGTCGAGATCGCGCAGCTGGCTCTCCAGGTAGGCCTTGAGGCGGGTGCGGTACTCGCGCTCGAACTGCTTGAGCTCCTCGATGTGCTTCTGCAGCGCGGTGCGCTTGGCGTCCAGGCCGCCCATGGCCTCCTGGTGCCGCTGGCGGGCGTCCCGCTCGAGCGCGTCGGCCTTGGCACGGGCCTCGCGGGTGACCTCCTCGGCCTTGGAGCGGGCCTCGGAGAGCAGCTGGTCGGCCTCGCGGCGGGCGTCCGAGACGTGGTCGTCGGCGGTGCGCTGGGCCATCATCAGCACCCGCAGCGCCTGCTGCTCGCCGTCGGCGGCGGTGGCCGGACCACCCTGGCCGCGGACCTGCTCCAGCTCGGCCTGCATCGCCCGGGCCGCCTGCTCGGCGGCCGCCTTGTCGCGCTGCACCCGGTCCAGCTGGGCCTTGACGTCGTTGAGCTCCGCCGCGAGCCGGGGGTCGCCGCCGGGGCCGGCGGGAGCGCCACCCCGACCGCCGCGCTCCACCTGGGCACGCAGCTCGTTGTTCTCCTCGATCAGACGGGCGAGCTCGCGCTCGACCTCGTCCAGGAAGGCGTCGACCTCCTCCTCGTCATACCCCCGCTTACCGATCGGCGGCTTTTTGAAGGCGACGTTGTGGACGTCGGCCGGGGTCAGCGGCATCGAAACTCCTCGGGTCAGTTGCGGCCGCGAAAGCGCGCTGATCAGGCAAATGCCAGGAACAGGCGCCTAAACACGAACTCCATCAGCACGAACAGGATAACCAGGAGCACAAGCGAGGCCAGGTCGATGCTCACGGTACCAATTCGCAGTGGTGGGATCACTCGCCTCAACGCGCGCAGGGGCGGATCAGTGACGCTCCACACCAATTCAAGTCCTGCGGACGCTCCCCGGCCCGGTTGCCAGCGGCGACCGTAGGCCAGAACGGCGCTGAGGACGAATCGGGCTAAAAGCACAAGTAGGAACAGGTAGGCAAGCAGGTAGAGCACCTGGAACAGGATCGACAACACGGTAGGCGACGTCCCTCGGTCGAGCGGGCCTAGCTCAGGCTGAAAAAGCCGCCCTCAGCGATCTTGGCCTTGTCCTCCGCGGTGACCTGGACGTTGGCCGGTGAGAGCAGGAACACCCGGTTGGTCACGCGCTCGATCGTACCGCGCAGACCGAACGCGAGCCCGGCGGCGAAGTCCACCAGCCGACGGGCGTCCGCCTCGTCCATCTCGGTGAGGTTGATGATCACGGGCACGCCGTCCCGGAAGTGCTCACCGATGGTGCGCGCCTCGCGGTAGGTGGTCGGGTGCAGGGTGGTGATCTGGTAGCGCTGCTCCTCCTCGGCCACCACCGCCCGCTCCCGGGACTGCACCTGCGGCGCGAGGGCGAGGTTGTCCCGGGTGTGGTAGGTCAGGGCGCCGGAGGTCTCCCCCGCTCCGGAGCGGGTGATCGACCGGACGCTGGACCGCTCGGCCCGCTCCGGGCGCTCGAGCTCGGCCCGGTCGTTGTCCACGGCGCGGCTCGCGGCACGCTCGGACAGCCGGCCGCGGTCGCTGACCCGGGTACGGGTCGCCGGCGGCTCCTCGGACTCCTCGTCCTCGTCGTCGGCGAACTCCTCCGAGTACCGGCTGGACCGGTAGCGCGACTCCCGGTAGCCACCCTTGTCGTAGCCACCGTCGTCGTACGCCCGCTCGTCGTCCTCCTCGACGAGCCCGAGCCAGACCCCCGCCTTGCGCAGTGCACCCATCCCCGCGCCCTTCCGTCCGCCGTGCGGCACGCGCCCCCGTGCCGTGTCGCTTGATCACAAGTGGACACCCAAGTGCCCACCGGACCGGATCGGCAATCCCCCGGCGAGCGGTTCGCGGTCCGCCCGCCACGGCCCCCGGCTGCGGGAACGCCGTTCCTAACCACACTGATGTAATTTGCTTCTCTCGCGGTCAGGCTACCCCAGCGTGGGGCGCATTCCGAGCAACGCGCTGCCGACGCGGACATGTGTCGCGCCGTACCTGATCGCGGTTTCCAGGTCGCCGCTCATCCCGGCCGAGAGCGCGGTCGCCTCCGGGTGCCGGTCACGGAACCACTGCGCCACCACGGCCAGCCGGGCGAACGCGCGTTCCGGCTCCCAACCCAGCGGAGCCACCGCCATCAGCCCGCCCAGCCGCAGCGCCCCGGCCCCGGCCACCGCCTCGGCCACCGGGCCGAGCCCCCGGTCCGGATCCGCCGAGTCGGGCAGCGCTCCGCCCCGGACCGGGTCGCCGTCGATGCTCACCTGCACCAGCACCTCCAGCGGGCGGTCCCGGCCGGCCGCCGCTGCGGTGCCGAGGGCGGCGGCCAGCCGCGCGCTGTCGACCGACTGGACGACATCGGCGTACCGGACCACCGACCGGCACTTGTTGCGCTGCAGCTGGCCGATGAAGTGCCAGCGAGGCGTCGCCCCGGCCGCCGCCACCTCGGCGGCCTTCGGAGCCGCCTCCTGGTCGCGGTTCTCCCCCACGTCCGTCACGCCGAGCCCGGCCAACGCCACCACATCGCCGGCCGGATACGTCTTGGTCACGGCGACCAGGGTGACCTCACCCCGGTCCCGGCCGGCGGCGGCGCAGGCGTCGGCGATGCGCGTGCGTACCCGGGAGAGGCCGGCCGCGAGCTCGGCGCGACGGTCGGGTCGCACCGTGGCAGGTGTGTCGGTCATCGGCGCGGCTCAGGACCCGTTCTTAAGGAAGTCGGGCACGTCGACGTCGTCGAAGAGCACCCGACGCGGCGACTGCTGCGGGGCCGGCATGGTGGCCGGCGGCGTGACCGAGGCGCTCGGCTGGGCCGGCTGGTTCTGGTTGGACTTGCGGGGCTGCTCGGCCGCCTTGTACGCGGGCGTGCCGCCGTCGAAGCCCGCGGCGATCACGGTCACCCGGACCTCGTCGCCGAGCGCGTCGTCGATGACCGCGCCGAAGATGATGTTGGCATCTGGGTGGGCCGCGTCGGTGACCAGCTGCGCGGCGTCGTTGATCTCGAACAGACCCAGGTCGGAGCCGCCGGCGATGGAGAGCAGCACGCCACGGGCGCCGTCCATGCTCTGCTCCAGCAGCGGGCTGGAGATGGCCGCCTCGGCCGCCTCCACGGCACGGTTCTCGCCCCGGGCGCTGCCGATGCCCATCAGCGCGCTGCCCGCGCCGCTCATCACGCTCTTGACGTCGGCGAAGTCCAGGTTGATCAGACCCGGCGTGGTGATCAGGTCGGTGATGCCCTGGACACCGGAGAGGAGCACCTGGTCGGCGGTGCGGAAGGCGTCCATCATGGAGATGTTGCGGTCGCCGAGCGCGAGCAGCCGGTCGTTTGGGATGACGATGAGCGTGTCGCACTGGTTGCGCAGCTCCTCGATGCCCGACTCGGCCTGCACCTGGCGGCGCTTGCCCTCGAACGAGAACGGCCGGGTGACCACGCCGATGGTGAGCGCACCGAGCTTGCGGGCGATGTTCGCCACCACCGGTGCGCCGCCGGTGCCGGTGCCGCCACCCTCGCCGCAGGTCACGAAGACCATGTCGGCGCCCTTGAGCACCTCCTCGATCTCGTCGCGGTGATCCTCGGCGGCGTTCTTGCCGACGTCCGGATTCGCCCCGGCGCCCAGCCCCCGGGTCAGCTCGCGGCCGACGTCGAGCTTGACGTCGGCGTCGCTCATCAGCAGCGCCTGCGCGTCGGTGTTGATCGCGATGAACTCGACGCCCTTGAGCCCAACCTCGATCATCCGGTTGACGGCGTTGACGCCGCCGCCCCCGATGCCGACGACCTTGATGACCGCCAGGTAGTTGTGCGGAGGTGTCATCTCCGGTCCTTTCCCTTCGAGATTGGCATGGGCCGACCCCACACGGCTTGGCCGGACCAGCGGCCGAGCAGTTCCCCAGCGAGGCCGACGATCGAAACCCTCACCCTCTACTAGAGGCTTAGAGCAATGTCAACCACTGATCTCTTCGGGGCAACGTATGCGCCGCCGCGCGATCAGCCAAGGACCTTTCCGGCGTGTCGCAGCCCGGAGCGGGCCCACTCACTCTCCCGACCGGTGGATCACTGGAAGGTGACCACGTCCGGGGCGCTGACGTCGATCGTGTCGGCCTTCCGACTGAGCAGGGCGGTGGCCACCTTGGACTTTTCCGCCCCCCGGGTGGCATCCCCCCAGACCACCTTCCGGTCCTCGTGCAGCTGCAGCGTGATCCGGGCCAGCCCGGCCACGTCCACGGCGACCAGTTCGGCGCGCAACTGCGGGCTGAGCGCGGCGAGCACCTCCAGCCCCGCCCGAGTGCCCGGGTCGTCCGGGGCCGGCCGGCCGACCTTGATCACCGGAAGCCCGTCGGGGAGCCGGGGCACGGTCCGGAAGACCACGCCGGCACGGTCGACCACCGCGTACCCGTCCCCCTGCGGGACCGCCGCCACCGGGGTCCGCTCCACCACCCGGATCACCAGGGTGTTCGGCCAGTCCCGCTCCACCGTGGCCCGTTCCACCGGGGCGAGGGTGCCGACCCGCGCAGCGGTCGCCGCGAGGTCCACCCGGGCCAGCGGCGCGTCGTCCGGGACGGCGGCCGCGTCGCGCACCTCGACCGGGGTTACCAGCGCGGCGCCGACCACCCGTACCTCCCGGACGCCGAACAGGCCGGTGCCGAGCACGGTCCAGGCGACCAGCCCGGCGGTGGCGAGCACGGCGACCGTGACCGCCCAGGGCAGGGCCGCCCGCATCCGCCGCTGCCGGGCCCGTGCCATGAAGCGCCGGGTGGAGGGCGGGACGGCATCGGTGCCGGCCCGGACCAGCTGCCATCGCCGCACCGGGTTGCGCCGGCCGGCCCCGCCGTCCTGGCCGGGAGTCCGGCCGCGGGCCGGGCCGGGGCTCATCCGGCCGTGGCCGCCGCGCCGCCCGCGTCGACGCCGGTGCCGACCGTCGCCCCGCCACCCGCCACCCCGGCACGGGCCAGCAGCGCGTCGAGCAGCTGGTCGCCCATCAGCGAGATCGGTGGCGCGCCCATGGTCACCACGACGTCGCCCGGGCGGGCCCGGCGGGCCACCTCGGCCGGCACGTCGTCCCACGCCTCGACGAAGACCTTCCGGTCGGCCGGCAGCGGCACCGCCTCGATCAGCGCGACCGAGCCCTCACCCGGCTGGCGCAGCTCGCCCGGGCCGAAGACCTCCAGCAGCACCAGCTCGTCGGCGATGCCGAGGGCGGCGGCCATCTCCGCCTGCAGGTCCCGGGTGCGGTAGAGCCGGTACGGCTGGAAGACCGCGATCAACCGGCCCTCGCCGGCCACCTCACGCAGCGTCTGCAGGGCCAGCGTCATCGACGTCGGGTGGTAGGCGTACTCGTCGTAGACCAGCACGCCGTCGGCGACGCCCTTGCGCTCGAAGCGCCGCCGCACCCCGGGGAACGCGCCCAGCGCCGCCTCGGCCGCCTCGATCGGCAGGTCCAGCAGGTAGGCGGCGAGCACCGCGGAGGCGCTGTTGAGCCCCATGTGCCGCCCCGGCACCGGCAGCCGGATCTCGCCCAGCGACCGGCCGTCGATCTCGGCCAGATAACGCACCCCCTGGGAGGAGGAGGCCATCCCGCTCAGCCGCAGGTCGGCGTCGGGCGACTCGCCGTACGTCCAGACCCGGCGCCCCTCGGCCCGCAGCGTCGCGGCCAGCCGCCGGCCGCCCGGGTCGTCGGCGCAGGTGACGATGAACCCGTCGGGGTCGGTGAGCCGGGCGAACTCGACGAACGCCGCCTCCAGGGTGGCCAGATCGCCATAGGTGTTGAGGTGGTCCGCCTCGATGTTCGTGATGATCGACACGTACGGGCGGTAGATGAGGAACGAGCGGTCGCTCTCATCGGCCTCGACGACGAAGTGCTCGCCGGTGCCGTGGTGCGCGCCCGAGCCGACCTCGGAGATCTCCCCGCCGATCACGAAGGAGGGGTCGGTGCCGGCCTGCTGGAGCACCATGGTGACCATCGAGGTGGTGGTGGTCTTGCCGTGGGTGCCGGCGACCGCCACCGTCCGCCGGCCGGTCATCGCCGCGGCGAGGGCCTCGGACCGGTGCAGCACCCGCAGCCCGCGCCGGCGCGCCTCGACCATCTCCAGGTGGTCCTGCGGGATGGCCGAGGAGTAGACCACGGTGTCCACGCCGTCGAGGTTGGACGCCTCGTGGCTCATGTGGATGGTGCCGCCGAGCGCCCGCAGGCCGGCCAGGGAGGGCCACTCCCGCAGCTCGCTGCCGGAGACCGGCAGGCCCCGGGTGAGGAAGAGCCGGGCCAGGCCGCTCATGCCGACCCCACCCACCCCGATCAGGTGGATCCGGCCCAGGTCCTCCGCCGTCGTCGTGCCGGCGGGGGTGAACTGCACGGTGTTCATGGGCGGTACCTTCCCGTCGCGGTGGCCGGCCTCATCGGGCCACCGCCTCGTAGACGAAGTTCAGCAGGGCGACGTCGCCGTCACGCCGACCGTACGCGGCCGCCGCGGCGCCCATCGCGGCGAGCCGCTGCGGGTCCCGGACCAGCGGGATCACCGTCCGCTCCAGCCAGTCCGGGGTCAGCTCGGCGTCGTCGACGAGCAGCCCGCCGCCGGCCTCCACCACGGGCAGCGCGTTGCGCTTCTGCTCCTGGTTGCTGTGCGGGTACGGCACGTAGATGGTGGGCAGCCCGATCGCGGCCACCTCGGCGCAGGTCATCGCGCCACCCCGGGCCAGCATCAGGTCGGCGGCGGCGTAGCCCAGCTCCATCTCGGACAGGTAGGGCAGGGTCACGTACGGCACCGGCAGGTCGGTGGGGACGGAGACCGGCTCGTTGCGGGCGCCGATCACGTGCAGCACCTGCACCCCGTGGCGGGCCAGCTCCTTGGCCGCCCCGGAGACCGCCAGGTTGATCGAGCGGGCGCCCTGCGAGCCGCCGGCGACGAAGAGCACCGGCAGGTCGGGACGGAGTCCGAAGTGGGCGCGGGCGGCATTGCGCATGGCGGCGCGGTCCAGGCCGGCGATGCCCCGGCGCAGCGGCACCCCGACCACCCGGGCGTCACGCAGCGACTCCGCCTGGGACGGCTGGTGCGGGAAGCCCGCCGCGACGTGCTTGGTGAACTTCATCCCGAGCCGGTTGGCCACGCCCGGCGGCACGTTCACCTCGTGGATGACGATGGGCAGTTCCCGCCGCCACGCGGCCAGGTAGCCGGGCACCGAGACGTACCCTCCGAAGCCGACCACGACGTCGGCCCGCACCTCGTCAATCACCTTGCCCGCCGCGCGGGCCGCCTTCCACATCCGGTCCGGGGTGCGGACCAGGCTCATGTTGACCGAGCGGGGCAGCTGGTAGGCGGGGATCTGGCGCAGGTCGTAGCCGGCCGGAGGGATCAGCTCGTTCTCCAGGCCCTTCGGGGTGCCCAGGCAGGTGATCCGGACACCGGGGTCGTGCCGGCGCAGGCAGTCGGCAAACGCGAGCAACGGGTAGATGTGTCCTCCCGTGCCCCCTCCGCAGAGCACCACCGAACGCAGCGGACCCATCAGCGTCTCCTCTCGCTCGCCGTGCCCCCACGCGTCCGGCTCGGCCGGGCGCCGCGGGCTGCGGCCTGGTCGTCCTCCCGCCGCGTCCGGGACCGGGGTACGGCACCACGGTCCGCCGATGGCGACGCCGGTCGGCGGCGCCGGCCGGGAAGCGGCGGCAACGGGGCCCAGACTAGTCGGACCCATCGGGCCGGCGGACGGGCATGCAGGGCCCGGGCCGCGTCCGGCTCGGCCCGGGCGAAGGAGGCGAGCATGCCGACCGCGGCCAGGGTCACCACCAGGGCACTGCCGCCGTCGGAGATGAACGGCAGCGGGACGCCGGTCAGCGGCAGCAGCCCGGTGACCCCGCCGATGTTGATCACCGCCTGGCCGACCAGCCAGGCGGTGACGCCGGCGGCGGCGAGCCGGCGGAACGGGTCCTCCACCCGCCGGGCGATCCGCAGCCCCGTGTACGCCAGCACGGCGAAGAGCACCAGCACCACCGTGCAGCCGACCACGCCCAACTCCTCGGCGATGATCGCGAAGATGAAGTCGTTGTGCGCCTCGGGCAGCCAGTCCCACTTGAAGCTGCTCTTGCCCAGCCCGACGCCGAACCAGCCGCCGTGGTCGATGGCGTTGCGGGCCTGCATGGTCTGGTAGCACCAGTCCTCGAAACACTTGGCCGGGTCCGGCGGGTTGAAGAACACCGTGAGTCGGGCCAGCCGGTAGTTCTCCTCGCCACGCGCCCCGGATCCGGCGCCGAGGGAGGCCGCGGCGACCAGCAGACCGATGCCGAGCAGGCCCAACACGGAGAGCCCGGCGAAGACCTGGAGCCGGACGCCGGCCGCCCAGAGCAGGCCGACCACCAGGGCCAGCAGGCAGAGCATGCTGCCCAGGTCGTTGTAGCCGACCAGCACGAAGAGCAGGCCGACCACCGGGAAGAGCGGGGTGGCCAGTTCCTTCCACCAGCCCAGCGCGGCGCCCTTGCGAGCCAGCACGTGCGCGCCCCACAGCGCCAGCGCGAACTTGGCCAGCTCGGCGGGCTGCACCGAGATCGGGCCGAGATAGAGCCAGAGCAGGTTGGCCTCGAGCGGGCCCACCGACTTCACCCGGAACAGCGCCTCCAGCGCGACCAGCAGGTTGAGGATCAGCAGCAGCACCACCGCCACGCCGAGCGCCGGCCGGCTCAGCGCCCGGAAGCTGCGGGCGGGCAGCCGCTGGCAGGCCCAGAACGCCACGATGCCGAT
The DNA here is from genome assembly GCF_047921475.1 of Micromonospora sp. SL4-19. Lineage (NCBI taxonomy): Bacteria > Bacillati > Actinomycetota > Actinomycetes > Micromonosporales > Micromonosporaceae > Micromonospora > Micromonospora sp. SL4-19. The sequence continues at coordinate 148,172 of NZ_JBLROB010000006.1, read as the reverse complement.
CACCGCGAAGATCGCCTGCTTGACCAGCGAGGCGGAGGCGTCACCGCCCTTGGCGTAGTCCCGCACGCTGGTCGCCGAGAAGACCATGGTCAGGCCGATCAGCAACAGCAGGCCGCCGCTGGAGAGCAGCAGATAGTAGGAGGCCATCGGCCGGGCAAGCAGCCCGCGCAGCGCGGCCAGCCCGCCGGCGGCGTCCCAGCCGAGCGGTGGGGCCGGCGGGTCCGCCGTCCGGATCGCGGCGGGCGGCCGGCGGGCCGGCGTGTCGGTGGTGCCCTCGGTGTCTCGTCCCTCCCCCACCCGCTCATCATCGCGGCTCGGCCCGCCCGCCCGTGGCGCAACCGCCCGGTCGGCGTGTCGGAACGCGAACGGGAGGGGCCCCGGCACCCCGGGACCCCTCCCCACGGACGGACGCCGCCGGCTCAGGTGACCGCGGCGAGGAACTCGCTGTAGAACAGGCCCAGCGCGATGGCCACGCCGATGCCGGCGATGATCCAGAACCGGACCACGATGTTGACCTCGCTCCAGCCGGCCAGCTCGAAGTGGTGCTGCAGCGGGGACATCCGGAACACCCGCTTGCCGGTGGTCCGGAACGAGATGATCTGGATCACCACGGACATCGTGATGATCACGAACAGCCCACCCAGGATCGGCAGCAGCAGGATGGTCCGGGTCGACATCGCCATGCCGGCGATCAGGCCGCCCAGGCCGAGCGCGCCGGTGTCGCCCATGAAGATCCGGGCCGGCGAGGTGTTCCACCAGAGGAACCCGACGCAGGCGCCGGCCGCCGCCCCCGCGATCAGCGCGATCTCCAGCGGGTCGCGGACCGTGTAGCAGTAGGCCTCGGTGTAGTTCGGGTCGGCGCACCAGTGCCGGTACTGCCAGAAGGCGATCAGCGAATACGCGGCCAGCACCATCACCGAAGCGCCGGTGGCCAGGCCGTCCAGGCCATCGGTGAGGTTCACCCCGTTGGTCGCCGCCATCACCACCATGATGATCACGATCACCGCACCGATCTTGCCGATCTCCAGGGCCGGGATGTCCCGGATGAAGCTCAGCGTGGTGCTGGCCACCGTCTCGGCGTTGGTCCGGTTGCCGGCGGGTCCGTACATGGTGCTCGGGAAGTACAGCGCCACGATGCCGAAGACCGCGCCGACGATGATCTGGCCGGCCAGCTTGCCCCGCTTGTTCAGGCCGCCGCTGTGCCGCTTGCGCACCTTCAGGAAGTCGTCGATGAAGCCGACCGCACCGGAGAACACCATCAGCCCCAGCAGCACCAGCGCGGTGATGGTCGGCTCGACCTGGGCGATCTGCGCGTCCGGCAGGGTGGTCAGGGCCAGGTGGCCGGCGACGTACGCGATCACCGTGGCCAGGATGAAGACCACGCCGCCCATCGTCGGCGTGCCCTTCTTGCCCTGGTGCATGGCCGGGCCCTCGGCCCGGATCGGCTGGCCGGCCTTGAGCCGGGTGAACACCTTGATCGCGATCGGGGTGCCGAAGAGCGAGATGAGGAAGGCGACCCCGATGGCGACGATGACCGCCCTCATGCAGCGCCGCCCTCGGGCGCGTGCTCCGTGGCGTCGGCGCGCAGCGCGTCGGCCACCTCCCAGGTGCGGTACCGGGAGCCCTTCACCAGGACCACGTCACCCGGACGTAGCTCGCTCCGCAGCACCTCGACGGCCGCCGCCTGATCGGTGAGCAGCACCGACTCTCCTCCCCAGTTGCCTACCGCTGTCGCGCCTTCGTGGATCGGCGCCGCCGGCTCGCCCACCACGAGCAACCGGTCGACACCCAGCTCGGCCGCGAGCCGGCCGACCTGCTGGTGCCCCTCCTGTTCAAAGTTCCCCAGCTCGGCCATGTAGCCGAGCACCGCGACAGTACGCCCTGACCCACGCATGCTGACCAGCGACCGCAGCGCGACCGCCATCGAGGCCGGGTTGGCGTTGTACGAGTCGTCGATCACGGTCACCCCGTCGGGGCGCTCGAAGACGTCCATCCGCCGGGTGGAGACGAGGCCCAGCTCGCCCAGCGCGGTGGCCAGCTCGGCCAGGGGCATCCCCAGCTCGCGGGCGACCGCCGCGGCGGCCAGGGTGTTGGAGACCTGGTGCCGCCCGGTCAGCCCGAGCCGCACCGGCACGCTCCCCTCCGGGGTCACCAGCGTGTACGCCGGCCGTCCCCGCTCGTCCAGCGTCACGTCCGCCGCCCGCACGTCGGCCCGCTCCGACTCGCCGTACCGGATCACCCGGGCCTCGGTACGCGTGGCCATCGCGTCCACCAGCGGGTCGTCGGCGTTCAGCACGGCCAGCCCGTCGGCGGGCAGCGCCTCGACCAGCTCCCCCTTGGCCAGGGCGATGGTCTCCACCGAGCCGAACTCGCCGATGTGCGCGACCCCGACGTTGAGCACCACCGAGATCCGGGGCGGCACCACCTCGCACAGGTAGCGGACATGCCCCACGCCGCGGGCGCCCTTCTCCATCACCAGGTAGCGGGTCTCCGGGCCGGCCTGCAACGCGGTGTACGGGTGCCCCAGCTCGTTGTTGAACGAGCCGGGCGGCGCCACGGTCGGGCCGAGCCGGACGGCGAGCTGGGCGATCAGGTCCTTGGTGGTGGTCTTGCCGGAGGAGCCGGTCAACCCGATCACGGTCAGCCCGGGCAGCCGGTCGACCACCGCGCGGGCCAGCCGCCCCATCGCGTCGAGCGCGTCGGCGACCAGCACCATCGGCACGCCGGGCACCTCGCGGGTGCCGAGCACGGCCACCGCGCCGGAATCGACCGCGGCGGCGGCGTAGTCGTGCCCGTCCACCTTCTCGCCGGGGAAGGCGACGAAGAGCCCGCCGGGGCCGATCTTGCGGGAGTCGAACTCGACCGATCCGCTGACCCGGGCGTCCGGGTCGGCGGCGACCAGCCGGCCGCCGACGGCGGCGGCGATCTCGGCCAGGGTCAGCGAGATCATCGCCGCCCCACCATGTCACCGAAGCGGGCGCGCAGCGCCGCCGCCAGCTCCACCCGGTCGTCGAACGGCAGCACCTCGCCGTTGATCTCCTGACCGCGTTCCTGGCCCTTGCCCAGCAACGCCACCACGTCGCCCGGTTCGGCCAACCGGACCGCCTCCTCGATCGCGCCCCGCCGGTCGGGCACCTCGATGATCCGCGCGGCGGTGCTCGCCGCGTACGCCCCGGCGAGCACCTCGGCCCGGATGGTGGGCGGATCCTCGGTGCGCGGGTTGTCGTCGGTCACCAGGACCAGGTCGGCGCCCTGGGCCGCCGTGGCGCCCATCACCGGCCGCTTGCCCCGGTCCCGGTCGCCGCCGGCGCCCAGCACGCAGATCAGCCGGCCGGCGGTCAGGTGCCGCAGGGCGGCCAGGACCGCCTCGATGGCGTTGGCCTTGTGCGCGTAGTCGACCACCCCGCGGACCGGGGCGTCGCCGCTGACCAGTTCCAGCCGCCCGGGCACGCCGCCGCAGGCGGCCACCCCGGCCGCGGCGGTGGCCGGGTCGACCCCGGCGGCCACCAGGATGGCGATGGCGAGCAGCGCGTTGGCCACGTTGTGCCGGCCGGGCAGCGCCACGCGGGTGGGCAGGGTCAGCCCGTCCGGGCCGTGCGCGGTGAAGCGCTGCGCGTACCCCTCGCCGTCGACGCCGTCGGCCCACCAGGTGGCGGTCGGGTCGCCGGCCGCCGAGAAGCTCACCGTGGCCGGCTTGACCAGCGGCCGCAGCGCCGGGTCGTCGTGGTTGAGCACCTCCAGCTGGCAGCGCCCGTCGAAGAGCTTCGCCTTGGCGGCGAAGTAGTCCGCCTCGTCGGCGTGGAAGTCCAGGTGGTCGGAGCCGAAGTTGGTGTAGCCACCGACGGTGAACCGCACCCCGCCGACCCGCCCCATGGCCAGGGCGTGGCTGGACACCTCCATGACCACCGCGTCGACCCCGCGCTCCCGGGCCACGGCCAGCATGGCGTGCAGGTCGGTCGCCTCCGGGGTGGTCCGGACGCTGTCGATCACCAGGTCGCCGAGCCGGGTCTCCACGGTGCCGATCAGGCCGGTGGTGTGCCCGGCGGCGCGCAGCCCGGACTCGATCAGGTAGCTGGTGGACGTCTTGCCGGCGGTGCCGGTCACGCCGATCACGGTCAGGCCGGCGGTCGGGTCGCCGTACACGGTGGCGGCGATGTCGCCGAGCACCGCCCGTGGGTCGTCGACCACCAGGGTCGGCAGGCCCGCGCCGGCCGCCAGCTCCAGGCCGGCCGGGTCGGTCAGCAGGGCCACCGCACCGGCCTCGGCCGCGGCGGCCGCGAACTCAGCGCCGTGCCGGCGGGCGCCGGGCAGGGCCGCGTACAGGTCGCCGGGGCGGACCTCCTGGCTGGCGTGGGTGACCCCGGTGACGGCCACCCCGGCGGCCCCCTGGGGCGGCGAAACGGACACTCGGGTGGCGAGGTCGCCGAGCCGGACGGGATTCACGGTACGGGGACGTGGATTGCCGGACACGGCGTCAGACCCTACCCGGTCGTCCGGTCCCGACCGCACAGCCGCCCCGGTGGTTCGTCGCCACTCACCGATGATGTCCCTCCGTGCCCGCTCAGCGCGGAAAAGCCTCGAACTTGGGTGACTTGTCGGTCGCCGACGGCGGCACCCGGTAGTGCCGGAGAGTGAAGCCCATCATCTCCCGGAAGGCCGGTGCGGCCACCGCGCCACCCTCGCCGCCCGGGCTCCACACGAAGACCGCGACCACGTACCTCGGCTTCTCCGCCGGGGCCATCCCGATGAACGAGCCCACGTCGCCGGGCTGCTTCTTGCCGTTGTCGTACCGCCACCCGGTGCCGGTCTTGCCGGCCACCCGGTAGCCGGGGACCGCCGCGGCCAGGCCGGTTGCCTGCCCGTCCGGGCCGTCGATCGTGGTGACCGCCTCCAGCATCCGGCGCAGCGCGGCCGCGTTCTGCGGGCTGAGCACCGACCGGGTGACCGGGGCGGCGCCCGGCGTCCGCTTCCCGTCCGGGCCGATCACCTCCTTGATCAGGTGTGGCTGCACGTACGTCCCGTCGTTGGCGATGGCGGCGTACGCGGCGGCCATCTGCAGCGGGGTGGCGTCCACGCTGTGCCCGATCGGCACCGACCCGTACGACGAGCCGCTCCACTCGTCGGCGGGAAGCAGCCGGCCGGAGGCCTCGCCGGGCATGCCCTCGCGGGTGGGCTGCCCCAGCCCGAACCGCTTCTGGTAGTCGATGAGCCGGTCCTTGCCCAGCTTGTCGGCGATCTCGATGGTCGCGACATTGGAGGAGAAGGCGAGCATGCCGGGGATGCTCATCCGCCGCCCGTTCGCCGGGTGGGTGTCCTCGAAGCGCTGACCGCCCATGGTGATCGTGTTGGCGACCGGGAACACGGTGTCCGGGGTGATCACGCCCTCCTGGAGGGCGGCGCCGTAGGTGATCGCCTTGTGGATCGAGCCCGGGTCGACGATGAAGCTGGTGGCCGCGTCGTCCCGGTCGGTCGGGGAATTGACCGCCGTCGGGTCGGCCGCGTTGTAGCCGGGGTAGCTCGCCTGGGCCAGCACCTCACCCGAGCCCACCTCGATGACCACCGCCGCGCCGACGCTGCCCCGGGTCCGGGCCATCTGGGTGGCCAGGATCCGCTGCGTCTGGAACTGCAGGTCGCGGTCGATCGTGAGTTCCAGCGAGCCGCCGGGCTTGGCCGCGGTGGTCTGGCTGTAGCCGCCCGGGATCGGCGCGGCCAGGTCGCCCTGCCCCACCTCGTACCGCTTCTTGCCGGGCTGGCCCCGGAGCAGGTCGTCGTACTTGGCCTCCAGGCCCTCCAACCCGTTCATGTCCGGGCTGACGAAGCCGATCAGGTTGGCCGCCAGATCCCGGCCGGGCACCTCGCGCCGCTCGTCGCGGTGCACGCGGATGCCGGGCAGTTCCAGCGCCATGATCTCCTTGGCCTTTTCGATCTCGACCCCGCGGGCCAGGTACGCGAACTGCGACTGGATGGTGGTGCCGGGAAGCGTGCGTTGCCGCATCTTCTCGGCCAGTTCGGAGGCGGGCACCCCGAGCAGCGGAGAGAGCTGCCGCGCGGTGGCGAACCGGTCCTTGACCCGGGTCGGGTCGGCGTACACGTAGCGCGCCTCGACGCTGTGCGCCAGCGGCGCGCCGGTGCGGTCGTAGATCGACCCACGCGGGGCCGGCAGCTCGACCACGGCGGTTCGGTTGCGCAGCCCGCCGTCGGCGTACGCCGGGGTGGTGACGGTCTGCAGGACGACCAGCCGGATGCCGATGGTGGCGAAGAGCGCCAGCGCGAGCAGCGTGCCGAGCCGCAGCCGGCGGCGCGGGTCGGCGAGCCTGGGCGGGCGGCGCGGCTTGCGGGACGGCCGCCGGGCGGCCGGGCGATCCGGGCGGCGCGGACCGGGCCGGCGGCGCGGCGGCTCGTCGTCGTCGAAGGGCTCCCGCACCGGACGGGCCGACACGGTCCGCACCACGCCGCCCCGGCCGCCCGCGGCGGTCTCCCGGCGGCCGGCGCGGGTGGTCCCGGCCCGGCCGCCGTCGAGCACCTGCAACGCCGGCCGGAACGGGTCGCCGGATCGGCTGCTGCGCGGGGTACGCCGCTGCTCGGCGCCCCCGCCGGCCCCGGTCCGGGCGGCGCCGCCCCCCTCCCGGATGGTCCGCCCCCGGGGCGTGTACGCCCGGGCGTCGGAGATCCCGCCGATGCCCGGCTCACCGGAGCGGGAGTCGGCGCCCCGACCGCCCCGGGACGAGCCGCGCCGGGAGCCTGTGGCGTCCCGGCGCGGTTCCTCCGATCTCGGCGACACTGCTCAGCCCCCGTTGCCCTGCTGGCTGGTGATGGCCGGCTCGCCCTCGGCCGGGCGCGGAACGCCGATCACCTTGCCGTCCGGCAGCCGGATGTACGCGGGATCCCCCGACTCGATCAGGCCGATCTTCTTGCTGTTCGCGACCAGGTTGCCCGGGGCCTCCTGGTCGGCGATCTCCTTCTTCAGCTGCTGCTGGTCCACGTCGAGCTTGGCCTGCTCCTGCTGGAGCTTCTCCAGCCTGAAGGCGTTCTCGTTGATCTTGGTGTTGATCGCCAGGATGCCAAGCACCCCACCGACCACCAGGACCAGGATCAGCCCGACGAACGGCGCCCGCGGCACGCGGACCGGCGGCGGCGGGGCGACCCGCAGCCGCGGGGATGCCGCATCGGTGGTCCGGGTCCGCTCCGCCGGCCGCAGCGCGGCGGCGCCCTGGGTGGGGAACTCGCGCGCCCCCCGGGCGCGAGTCTCCCTCTGGCGGTCGGGCCGGTCGGCCCCCGCCGTCGCGGTCGTGGTCCGCGTGGTGCGCTGCGCCGCGATCCGGCCCCCCGACCGCGGTGCGCGCTGCCCGACGGCTTCCCGGCCGTCGCGCGTGTTGACGTTCATGTCCCCTCCCCCTCTTCGTCCGTCCCGTTGCCGTCCCCCGGGGCCGGCCGCGGGTCCGTGGCGGACCCCGGTGACCCCGTCCCCGGTTGGTGCATCGCCTTCACCCGGCGGCGGTACCGTTCGCGGTCGGTACGCCCCTGCCGGGTCGCCTCCGGGTCGAGCCGCTCCGCGGCCCGCAGCCGCACCGAGGCGGCGCGCGGGTTCGCGGCGACCTCCGCGTCCCCGGGAAGCTCGGCGCCCCGGCTGAGCAGCCGGAACGTCGGGCCCGACCCGGGCAGCTCGACCGGGAGGTCGACCGGGCCCTTGCTGCGGACCCGGTCGGCGAGCGCCTGCTTGGTGAGCCGGTCCTCCAGCGAGTGGTAGGACAGGACCACCACGCGACCGCCCACGGCGAGCTTGTCGAGTGCGGCCGGCAGTGCCGTCTCCAGCGCTGCCAGTTCCCGGTTTACCTCGATGCGTAAAGCCTGAAACGTTCTCTTTGCCGGGTGTCCCCCGGTTCGTCGGGCTGGTGCCGGAATGCTCTCCCGGACCAGCTCGGCCAGTCGCGCCGACGAGGTGATCGGGGCGCGCTCGCGCTCCCGGATGATCGCCGAGGCGATCCTCCCGGCGAACTTCTCCTCGCCGTACACCCGCAGCACCCGGGCCAGGTCCGGGTGGGAGTAGGTGTTGACCACCTCCTCGGCGGTCACCCCCCGGGTCTGGTCCATTCGCATGTCCAGCGGCGCGTCCTGCGCGTAGGCGAACCCGCGGTCGGGCGCGTCCAGTTGCAGCGACGACACGCCGAGGTCGAACAGGATCCCGTCGATCGCCGGGTACCCGAGCCGCTGGAGCACCTCGGGCAGTTCGTCGTAGACGGCGTGCTCGAGGTGGATCCGGTCGGCGAACCGGGCCAGGCGGACCCGCGCGTGGGCGAGGGCCTCGGTGTCCCGGTCCAGGCCGATCAGCACCGTGTTCGGGTGCGCCTCGAGCACCGCCTCGGCGTGGCCGGCCAGGCCCAGAGTCGCGTCGACGTGCACGATGCGTCCGTTCCGACCCAGCGCGGGGGCCAGCAACTCGAGACACCGCTCAAGCAGCACCGGCACGTGCGTGCCGCGTAGCTCCCCCATGTCGACCCCCACTGGTTGAAACCTTCCGTCCCTGTTGCGTCCGTCGTCGCCACGACGCCTCGCCATACCGCCAGATCCCCATCCGCTCCCGCCCGCCGGAGGCCGCGGCCCTCCCATCGGATCGTGCGCCTGGCACCGGGGAAGGGGTGCCAGGAACTCGAAAGCGGCTGGAGATCTCGCAGTACGTCGGGCGCCGTCACGCCCTACAGACCGCCCGGCAACACCCCCTCCTCGATGTCGGCGAAGTCGTCTTCGCTCTCCGCGAGGTAGGCCTCCCAGGCCGCCTTGTCCCAGATCTCCACCCGGGTGCTCGCGCCGATCACGACCAGGTCGCGGTCGAGTGCGGCGTACGAGCGCAGATGCCCGGGGATGGTGACCCGTCCCTGCTTGTCGGGCACCTCGTCGTGCGCGCTGGCGAAGAAGACCCGGCTGTAGGCCCGGGCCGTCTTGCTCGTCATCGGCTGCGCGCGCAACTGGTCGGCGATCCGCTGGAACTCGGGCATCGGGAAGACGTAGAGGCAGCGCTCCTGCCCTTTGGTGATCACGACACCCCCCGCCAGCTCGTCCCGGAACTTCGCCGGAAGAATCAACCGGCCTTTGTCGTCCAGGCGCGGAGTGTGGGTGCCGAGGAACATCGGCCCAACCCCCTCGCCCTGAGCGGCGTTCACGGCGCCGCTGACCCCCCGGGCCGGTGCGGCCCTCCCGGCCTCACCATCGCGCCCCACTCTACTCCACTTCCCTCCACCTGCAACCAGAAACGCCCGCGCGGCGCGGCGTTTTCGCGCGCAAAAGAGCACGTCAAATGGGGTGGGGCGGAGTGGAGGGCGGTGGCACCCGCCGGCGCGCGTCCGCTACCCGACATAGATCGACTCCATCCGGCGGAGCGCCCGCTGACCGTCCGCCGGGCGGCCCCGCCCGAACGGTTCGCCGTCGGCGGCGATCTGGCGGGCTCCAGGGTCCGGTAACCTCGCTCGCGTGACGGACGCGAAAATGCCCCTGCGGGCAAAGGTGGCCAGCTCCGTGTCACGGACCGCCGCGGCGCTGTCCCGGGCCGCGGGCCGTGGCGACGGCTCGGTGATCGGCGGCTGGATCGGCCTCAAGATCGACCCTGACCTGCTCGCCCACCTCTCGACAGGACGCGCCATCGCCCTGGTGTCCGGCACCAACGGCAAGACCACCACGACCCGGCTCACCACCGCCGCCGTCGGCGTGCTCGGTCGGGTCGCCACCAACTCCTTCGGCGCCAACATGCCCACCGGCCACACCTCCGCCCTGGCCAAGGCCGGCAGCACCCCGTACGCGGTGCTGGAGGTCGACGAGCACTACCTCGCGCAGGTGCTGGAGGCCACCGAGCCGCACGTGGTGGCGCTGCTCAACCTCTCCCGCGACCAGCTCGACCGGGCCAAGGAGGTCGCCATGATGGCGCAGCTCTGGCGCGCCGCGCTGGCCCGGCACCCCGACGTCCGGGTGGTCGCCAACGCCGACGACCCGATGGTGGTCTGGGCCGCCACCCCGCCGGCCGACCCGGCCCGGGGCCACGTCCCGCCGCACGTCACCTGGTTCAGCGCCGGCCAGCGCTGGCACGACGACTCCTGGGTCTGCCCCGCGTGCGGTTCCACCATCCAGCGCTCCGGTGAGCGGTGGTGGTGCACCGGCTGCCCGCTGCGCCGCCCCGAGCCGCAGTGGACCGTCGAGGACGACGGCGTGCTCGACCCGACCGGCGCCTGGCACAAGGTGCAGCTCCAGCTCCCGGGCAAGGTCAACCTCGGCAACTCGGCCACCGCCCTGGCCGTCGCCGCCGAGTTCGGCGTACGGCCGGTGGACGCGGTCCACCGGCTCGGCCACGTCACCTCGGTCGCCGGCCGCTACGCCCAGGTCGACCGGGACGGGCGCAACATACGGCTGCTGCTGGCCAAGAACCCGGCCAGCTGGCTGGAGGCGTTCGACATGGCCGACGAGGCCCCCACACTGCTCTCCATCAACGCGCGCGACCCCGACGGGCTGGACACCTCCTGGCTCTTCGACGTCGACTTCGCGCCGCTGCGCGGTCGGCAGGTGCTGATCACCGGCGACCGGGCGTACGACCTGGCTGTCCGGCTGGACGTCAACGGCGTGCCGTTCCAGCACGTGCGCAGCTTCGACGAGGCGGTCCGGGCGGTGCCCCCGGGCCGGCTGGAGGTCATCGCCAACTACACCGCCTTCCAGGACATTCGAGCGGAGCTGGACCGTGTCAACTGAGAGCCTGCGCATCGTCTGGATCTACCCCGACCTGCTGTCCACGTACGGCGACCGGGGCAACGCGCTGATCCTGGCGCGGCGGGCCCAGCTGCGTGGCATGCCGGTCGAGGTGCTGGAGGTGCGCTCCGACCAGCGGCTCCCGTCGACCGCCGACATCTACCTGGTCGGCGGCGGCGAGGACGGCCCGCAGGCGCTGGGCGCGCAGCGGCTGATCGCCGACGGCGGCCTGCACCGGGCCGTGGCCCAGGGTTCGGTGGTGTTCGGGGTCTGCGCCGGCTACCAGCTCCTCGGCACCTCCTTCTTCGCCAAGGGCACCAAGTACGCCGGGCTGGAGCTGCTGGACGTCTCTTCCGACCGGGGCCCCACCCGGGCGGTCGGCGAGCTGGCCGGCGAGGTCGACGGGCGGCTGGGCATCCCGTACCTGACCGGCTTCGAGAACCACGGCGGGCGGACCCAGCTGGGACCGGGCGTGTCGCCGCTGGCCCGGGTGACCGCCGGGATCGGCAACGACGGGGTGACCGAGGGCGCCTGGCGGGGCAAGCTGCTCGGCACGTACTCGCACGGCCCGGCGCTGGCCCGCAACCCGGCCCTGGCCGACCTGCTGCTGCGCTGGGCGACCGGCATCCACCAGCTCCCCGCGCTCGACGACACCTGGGCCGACCGACTCCGGTCCGAGCGCCGCGCCGCGGTGGCCGCCGCCGCCCGGCCATGATCCCTGCCGCCCGACGGCTGCTCCGGCAGCCGTCGGCGCGCCGGTTCGCGCTGCTGCTCCTGCTGCTCGCCGGCTTCGCGGTGGCGCTGCTGCTGGCGCCCCGGCCGGAGCCGGCCCAGTTGCCCCGGCTCGCCGATTCCCTCGGCGGGTACGCCCCGGCCGCCGCGGTCGTCGGCGGCGCGCTGCTGCTGGTGGCGCTGGTCCCCCGTACCTTCGTCACGCTCGCCGCGGGCGCGATCTTCGGCCCGCTGGAGGGCGCCGTGTACGCGCTCGGCGCGGCGCTGCTCGCGGCGGCGGTCGGCTTCGCGGTCGGCCGCCTGCTGGGCCGGGAGTTCGTGGCCGGGCGGGTCCGCGGTCGGTTGGCCCGGCTGGACGGCTGGTTCGCCCGGCAGAGCGTGCTCGGGGTGATCACCGTTCGGCTGCTGCCGATCGCCGGCTTCGGGCTGGTCAGCTACGGCTACGGCACCACCGGGGCACGGGTGCTGCCGTTCCTGGCCGGCAGCGTGATCGCCGCCGTCCCCACCGCCGTCGGGTACGCGGCGATCGGCGCGGCGGTCAGCTCCCCCGGTCAGATCAACTGGTACGCCGCCGCCCCGGCCGGCCTCGGCCTGATCGCCAGCGTGGTGATCATCCATCACTGGTGGCGCGCCGAGCGGCGGCGCCGGCCGGCCGCGAGCTGAGCCGGTCGCGACCGATCGGGAGCCGGCCGCCGACGCCCTGGTCGCCATGGCCGTCGTCCACCGCCGCGAGCCCTGACCCGGGTCCGCCGCAGGCGCGCCCCGGGCACGGGACACGCCTGCGGCGGACGGGCAGGGTCAGGCGACGACCGAGACCATCCGGCCCTTCACCACGATGACCTTGCGGGGTTCCTTTCCGCCCAGCGAGCCGGCCACCGCCTCCAGCGCGGCGGTCCGGACGGCGTCCTCGGACGCGTCCGCGGCCACCTCGATCCGGCCGCGCACCTTGCCGTTGACCTGCACCGGGTAGGTCACCGTCTCGGCGACCAGCAGCGCCGGGTCGGCGGCCGGGAAGTCCGCGTACGCCAGGGAGGTGTCGTGGCCCAGCCGGCGCCACAGCTCCTCGGCGACGTGCGGGGCGAACGGCGCCAGCATCAGCACCAGCGGCTCGGCCACCTCGCGCGGCGTGGCCGACAGCCGGGTCAGCCCGTTGGTCAGCTCGATCAGCTTGGCGATGGCGGTGTTGAACCGCATCGCCTCCATGTCGCCGCGGACGCCGTCGATCACCTTGTGCAGCAGGCGGCGGGTCTCCTCGTCGGCCGGCACGTCGGTGACCCGCGATTCGCCGGTCTGCTCGTCGACCGCCGCCCGCCAGACCCGCTGCAGGAACCGGTACGACCCGACCACCGCGCGGGTGTCCCAGGGCCGGGACACCTCCAGCGGGCCCATCGACATCTCGTACACCCGGAACGTGTCCGCGCCGTACGCCGCGCACATCTCGTCCGGGGTGACGACGTTCTTCAGCGACTTGCCCATCTTGCCGTACTCGCGCTGGACCTCGGTCTCGCCGTGGAAGAACCGGCCGTCGACCTCGACGACCTCCTCGGCCGGCACGTAGGTGCCGCGCGCGTCGACGTAGGCGTACGCCTGGATCATGCCCTGGTTGAACAGCTTGCGGAACGGCTCGAACGACGAGACGTGGCCCAGGTCGTACAGGACCTTGTGCCAGAACCGGGCGTACAGCAGGTGCAGCACCGCGTGCTCGGCGCCGCCGACGTACAGGTCGGTGCCACCGCAGTCGCCCGGCGCGCGCGGCCCCATCCAGTACGCCTCGTTCTCCAGGTCGACGAACCGCTCGCTGTTCGTCGGGTCCAGGTAGCGCAGCTCGTACCAGCAGGAGCCGGCCCACTGCGGCATCACGTTGGTCTCCCGGGTGTAGCGCTTCGGCCCGTCACCCAGGTCCAGCTCCACCTCGACCCAGTCGCGCCGCCGGGACAGCGGGGTCTCCGGATTGCTCGCGGCGTCCTCCGCGTCGAACGTCTTCGGCGCGAAGTCGTCCACCTCGGGCAGCTCGACCGGCAGCATCGACTCGGGCAGCGCGATCGGCGCGCCGGTCTCGTCGTACACGATCGGGAACGGCTCGCCCCAGTAGCGCTGCCGGGAGAACAGCCAGTCCCGCAGCCGCCAGGTCACCGCCCCGGTGCCGTGCCCGTTCGCCTCCAGCCACTCGATGATCCGCGCCTTCGCGTCGGCCACCCCCAGGCCGTTCAGATCCAGGCCGCGATCGGGCGCGGCGCTGTTGATCGCCGGGCCGTCCCCGGTGTACGCCTTGCCGGCGAAGCCCTCCGCCGGCTGCACGGTCCGCACGATCGGCAGGTCGAAGACCTCGGCGAAGTCCCAGTCCCGCTCGTCCTGCCCGGGCACCGCCATGATCGCACCGGTGCCGTAACCGGCCAGCACGTAGTCGGCGATGAAGATCGGGATGCGCGCCCCGCTGACCGGGTTGGTGGCGTAGGCGCCGACGAAGACGCCGGTCTTCTCCCTGGTCTCCGCCTGCCGCTCCACGTCCGTCTTGGCCGCGGCGGCCTTCCGGTAGGCCTCGACGGCCGCCCGCGGGCTGGCGTGCCCGCCGGTCCAGACGTCCTTCGTCCCCTCCGGCCAGGCGGCCGGCACCAGCACGTCGACCAGCTGGTGCTCGGGCGCCAGCACCATGTAGGTGGCCCCGAAGACGGTGTCCGGCCGGGTCGTGAACACCCGCACCGGCGCGGCGTCGGTCGGGAAGTCGATGTGCGCGCCACTGGACCGGCCGATCCAGTTGCGCTGCATCAGCTTGATCGGCTCGGGCCAGTCCAGCTTGTCCAGGTCCGCCAGCAGCCGGTCACCGTACGCGGTGATCCGCATCATCCACTGCTTCAGGTTCCGCTTGAAGACCGGGAAGTTGCCCCGCTCGGAACGGCCGTCGGCGGTGACCTCCTCGTTGGCCAGCACGGTGCCCAGCCCCGGGCACCAGTTCACCGGCGCCTCCGACACGTACGCCAGCCGGTGGTCGTCGACGATCGCGCGCCGCTCGCCCACGGTCAGCTCGGCCCAGGGGCGGCCGTCCGGGGTGGGCCGGACACCCCCCTCGAACTCGGCGATCAGCTCGGCGATCGGCCGGGCTCGGCCGGCCTGCGCGTCGTACCAGGAGTTGAAGATCTGCAGGAAGACCCACTGGGTCCAGCGGTAGAAACCGGTGTCGATGGTGGCCACCGAGCGGCGCTCGTCGTGGGCCAGCCCCAGCCGGCGCAGCTGCGCCCGGTACCGCTCGATGTTGGCCTCGGTGGTGGTCCGCGGGTGGGTGCCGGTCTGCACCGCGTACTGCTCGGCGGGCAGGCCGAAGGCGTCGAAGCCCATCGCGTGCAGCACGTTGCGTCCGGCCATCCGCTGGTAGCGGGCGAAGCAGTCGGTGCCGATGTAGCCCAGCGGGTGACCGACGTGCAGACCGGCGCCGGACGGATAGGGGAACATGTCGAGCACGTACAGCTTCTCCGCGCCCGCCCGCGGGTGCGCCGGGTCGGCCAGCGGCCCGGACGGGTTCGGTGCGTGGAAGGTGCCCTCCCGCTCCCAGGTGTCCTGCCAGCGGTGCTCGATCTCGTCGGCCATCGCCGCCGTGTACCGGAACGGGGGGATGTCGGTCGCCGGTGCGGCTGCCTCACTCATGGCGTCTCCTCGGCGCGGGTCATGTCGGATATGGGGGGTCTGCTGCGGGCACAAAAAAGCCCCTCGCGCAGGAGGGGCCGCCGTGCTGTCGCGCGTTCAGCGCATCAGCACGGCTCGGTAAGAAGCAGGAAGACTCCGGCCATGACCGGCAGTGTACCCCTGCGGCCCGTCGGCCAGCTCGCCCGCTCCACAGGTCGGGACGTTCCCCCGGTCCGGCGAATATTCCGGGCGTAACCGACGGACCGGCTGCGGGGGTCGGCGGCGACGACAAACATGGTTAGCCTGAGAGGCCAGTGAGATTTCTGCGGCAGACGAGGCTCGGTGTCCGCGAACCCAACGGCGGGTCCAGGTGCTCTATACAGAGCTGCCGTCAAAGGCGACGAGGAGGAGGCCCCGTGACACAACAGACCTGGGACGAGGTGGGCGGTCTGCTGCCGCACGACGAGTTCCGTGCCGCCAGCGAGGCCATCGTGGCCAACATCGAACAGGTCATCGAGGGCAAGACGGCCACCGTCCGGCTCGCCCTGGCCGTCCTGCTCGCCGAGGGTCACCTGCTCATCGAGGACGTGCCCGGCGTCGGCAAGACGAAGCTCGCCAAGGCCCTCGCCCGCTCGATCGACTGCTCGGTACGCCGGATCCAGTTCACCCCGGACCTGCTGCCCAGTGACGTCACCGGGGTCAGCGTCTACAACCAGGAGACGCACGACTTCGAGTTCCGCCCGGGCGCGGTCTTCGCCAACCTGGTGGTCGGCGACGAGATCAACCGGGCCTCGCCGAAGACCCAGTCCGCCCTGCTCGAGTGCATGGAGGAGCGGCAGGTCACCGTCGACGGGGTCACCTACGAGCTGCAGACCCCGTTCATGGTGATCGCGACGCAGAACCCGATCGAGATGGAGGGGACGTACCCGCTGCCGGAGGCGCAGCGCGACCGGTTCACCGCCCGGATCGCGATGGGCTACCCGGACGCGGGGGCCGAGCTGGCCATGTTGGACGGCCACGGCGCCACCGATCCACTCAAGGAGCTGCGCCCGGTCTCCGACGCGGCCACCGTCCGCCAGCTCATCGGCCACGTCCGGCAGGTGCACGTCGCCGACGCCGTCAAGCAGTACGCGGTCGACCTGGTCACGGCCACCCGCGAGTCGCCCGACCTGCGGCTCGGGGCGTCGCCGCGGGCAACCCTCCAGCTGCTGCGCACCGCCCGCGCGGTGGCCGCCCTGGAGGGGCGGGACTACGTCCTCCCGGACGACCTGCAGACCCTCGCGGTCCCGGTGCTGGCGCACCGGATCATCCCCACCGCCGACGCCCAGTTGGCCCGGCGCACCACCGACGCGATCGTCGCCGAGCTGGTGCACCGGCTGCCGCTGCCGCAGGAGCGCCGGCGCTCTCCGTACGACACCCGGCCGGGCGGCAACGGCCGCGGGCCGTTCGAGCCACGGAGGCCGTGAGGTGCGCGACGGGCTGCGCGGACTGACCACCCGCGGTCGCTCCTTCCTGGCGGCCGCGGTCGCCGCCGCCCTCTCCGCCGCGATCCTCGGCGAGAAGGACCTGCTCCGGGTGGCCATCCTGCTCGCCATCCTGCCGCTGCTCGCGGCGGCGTACGTCGGTCGCAGCCGCTACAAGCTCGCCTGCAACCGCTCGCTGGAGCCGCACCGGGCACCGGTCGGGGCCAGTTCCCGGGTCGTGCTGCGCCTGCAGAACCTGTCCCGCCTGCCCACCGGCACCCTGCTGCTGGAGGACCGGCTGCCGTACGCGCTGGGCAGCCGGCCCAGGGTGGTGCTGGAGCGTCTCGGCGCGCACCAGGCCAGCTCGGTGGCGTACACCGTCCGGGCCGACGTGCGCGGCCGGTACGAGGTAGGCCCGCTGGTGATCCGGCTGACCGACCCGTTCGGGCTCTGCGAGCTCAGCCGAGCCTTCCCCAGCATCGACCACCTCACCGTCATCCCGCAGGTCACCCCGCTGCCGGCGATCCGCCTCCCCGGCGAGTACGCCGGCAGCGGCGACAGCCGGGCGCGCTCGGTCGCGGTGCACGGTGAGGATGACGCCGCCACCCGGGAGTACCGGATGGGCGACGATCTGCGCCGGGTGCACTGGAAGTCGACGGCCCGCACCGGCGAGCTGATGGTGCGCCGGGAGGAGCAGCCCTGGGAGAGCCGGGCCACGGTCGTCCTGGACACCCGCGCCTTCGGGCACCGCGGCGACGGCCCGACGGCGAGCTTCGAGTGGGCGGTCTCCGCCGCCGCCAGCATCGCCGTGCACCTGCGTCAGGCCGGCTACAAACTGCGCCTGGTCACCGGCTCGGGCGCGGACGTGGACGCCACCGAGGCCGGCGGCGAGGGCCTGTTCCTCGACCACCTCGCCGAGGTGAGCCTCGATCGGCGCGGTGAGATCACGACGCTCGTGCAGCAGGTCCGGCAACGGGCCGACGGCGGCCTGATCATCGCGCTGTTCGGCACGCTGAGCACCGCCGAGGCGGAGCTGCTGGCCAGCCTGCGCGGCAACGGCGCGACCTGCGTCGGCTTCCTGCTCGACAGCACCACCTGGCTGAACCTGCCGGAGAAGGCCCGGACCGAGGCGGAGCACGCGCACGGCAGCGCCGCGCTCGCCCTGTTGCAGAGCGGATGGCGGGTGATCGGCGTGGAGCACGGCAGCCGGCTGCCCGTGCTCTGGCCGCAGGCGGCCCGCGGCTCGCAGGGCTTCGCGCTGCGGGCGGCGCTGGCGGAGACGGTGGCCGGAGGCATGCGATGAACGAAAGGGTGGACCTGTGACCGCGCACCGGAACCTGGGCTTCGTCGCGGCGGCGGCGACCCTGCTGGCCGCGGCGCCGCTGTCGGCGATCTTCGAGCGTTGGACGTGGCTGATCCAGGCGGCCATCGTGGTCGCCGTGGTGGCCGGGGCCGCCGCGTTGAGCCGACTGGTCCGCGCCCCCCTGTGGGGACAGGTCCTCGCCATGCTCGCCGGCCTGACGCTCGCCCTGAGCTGGGTCTTCCCGGGCGGCACCGAGCTGCTGGCGTTCATCCCCACCCCGGGCACCTTCGTCCACTTCGGCGAGCTGCTCAGCGCGTCGATGCCGGACATGCGCGCGTACGGCGTGAAGGTGCCGGACGTCGACTCGCTGCTCTTCCTCACCGTGCTGGGCGTCGGCGCCGTGGCCGTGCTGGTGGACGTGCTGACCGTCGGGCTGCGCCGGCCGGCGCTGGCCGGGCTGCCGATGCTGGCCATCTACTCGGTGCCGGTGGCGGTCTACACGGACAGCGTCCCCGCCACCCCGTTCGTGGTGGGCGCCTGCGGCTACCTGTGGCTGCTGGTCACCGACAACGTCGACCGGGTGCGCCGGTTCGGCCGGCGGTTCACCGGCGAGGGCCGCGACGTCGACATCTGGGAGGCGTCGCCGCTGGCCGCGGCGGGTCGCCGGCTGGCCGTGGTCGGGGTGGCTCTCGCGGTGGCGGTGCCGCTGGCAGTACCTGGGATGACCGGCGGGCTGTTGAACACGGTCGGCAACGGCACCGGCGACGGCACCGGACGGCCGGGCCACGGCGGCGGCCCCGGACGGATCAACCTGTTCGCCGCGCTCAGCGGCCAGCTCAACCAGACGCAGGTATACGAGATGGTCAAGGTCAGCACCAACGAGCCGACGCCGTTCTACCTGCGCATCGGGGTGGCCGACGAGCTGCGGGGGGACGGCTTCCATGAACGCGTCCCCACCGGGCGGCCGGCAAACCGGAACCTGCCCGACCCCACGGAACGCGATGGGCAGGGCGTCGAGCGGCAGCGCTACCGGGCCTCGGTCGAGGTGACGAAGAACCTCGACATGCCGTACCTGCCGGTCTACGCCGAACCGGTGAAGACCGAGGATCTCAGCGGCAGCTGGCTCTACGACCCGAACCTGCAGATCTTCTTCTCCAACCGGGACAACTCCCGGGGCAAGCGCTACTCGTTCGACTACGTCCGCTCGACGTACAGCCCGTCGGCGCTGCGCCTGGCGCCGTCCCTGCCGGCCGACGACCCGGTACGGCGCCAGCAGACCAACACGCCGCCGGCCCCCGCGGTCGAGAAGCTGGTCGGACAGCTCATCAAGGGCAAGCAGAACGACTACGACAAGGTCCGGGCGATCTACGACCACTTCGCGGTGGAGAACGGCTTCACCTACTCGCTCGCCACCCGGCCCGGCACCAGCGGGGACGACATCACCGACTTCCTCGCCACCAAGGCGGGCTTCTGCCAGCAGTACGCCGCCGCGATGGCCTGGCTGGTCCGGGTGGCCGGCATCCCGGCCCGGGTGGCGCTCGGCTTCACCAACGGCAGCAACTCCGGCGGCGGCACGTACGTGCTGACCAACAAGAACCTGCACGCCTGGACGGAGGTCTTCTTCGGCGGGGTCGGCTGGGTGCCGTTCGACCCCACCCCGGCGGCGGCCGTGCAGGGATCGGTCCGGTCGGCCTGGGCCCCGGACAGCGACGCTCCGGAGGAGGTCGCCCCCCCGACGGGCAACACCAACACCCCGGGCGGGGTCGACGCGTCGGCCGGCCCGAACGGCCCGGACCGGCTCGACAAGGACGCCGACCAGGGCCTCTCCGTCGGCGGCGGCGGCCCGACCCGGAAGAGCCCGACCTGGCCGTGGTGGGCGGCCGGGGCGCTCGCCCTGCTGATGCTGCTCACGGCGCCGGCACTGCGCCGCTCCGTGCTGCGTCGCCGGCGGCGCGCCCGGGCCACGGTGCCGGCGGCCACCACCGTGGCCGCGATACCCGGCCCTCGGGGCGGGACACGCGACATCGTGGTCGGGGTGGATGCCGACCGGGTCCGCGCGGACGCGCATGCCGCCTGGGACGAGCTGCTGGACACCCTGGTGGACTTCCAGGTCCGCGTCGACCGCACGGAGACACCCCGGGCGACCGCCGAGCGGCTGGCTCGGGAAACCCTCACCGAGGATGCCGGGGCCGCGACCGGGGTCCGGCTGCTCGGCCGGGCGGAGGAGCGGGCCCGCTACGCCCGCGACCCGCTCACCGGCGAGGAGCTGCACCCGGCCCTGCGGGCGGTACGCGGAGCGCTCGCCGCGCGAGTGGACCGGCGTACCCGGATCATGGCGGCCCTGCTGCCGCCTTCGGTGCTGCTGCGCTGGCGGATCGCGGTGGCGGAGCGCTCGGCCCGGTTGGTCGCCACCGGCGGGGAGGTCCGGCAGCGGCTGCTGCGCTGGAATCCCCGGCGCCTCATGGCGGGCCGCCCGGCTCGTTGACCGGTTCCCGGCCGCCGGCGCTCCCCCGCCGGCGGCCGGGGCCACCGCGGCGCGCGCTCACACCACTTCCGCGAGACAGCCGTGCTCTTTCCGGGACATCCTGGGCGCGAAGAAGCGACCGCGCTCGCCGGTGGTTCCGGGACGCGCCGTCGCGTGCAAGCCCGCGTCAGCGGCGGGACGTGGTCAGCGATGCCCCTCGGGGCGCTGCCGCCAGCGATCCTCCATCCGATCGAGGAATGAACCCCGCCGGCCGGTCCGGCCACGGGGACGCCCGCGGCTCGTCGTACCCCCCACCACGTGCAGGTCGGGCGACTGGGACCGCCGGTGCGACTGCACCGCGTAGCCCAGTGAGGCCAGCATGACGACGAAGCCCGCCACGGCCAGCGGGGGCGTCTTGATCACGGCACCGTAGATCAACAGGGCCAGACCAGCGATGACCACGCCGGCAGCGACGAGCAGGCGACGCCGCGCGTGGAAACGCGGGTCGCTGGCGCGCACGGCCGAGGCGAATTTGGGGTCCTCGGCAAGCGACCGCTCGATCTGCTCGAACAGCCGCTGCTCGTGCTCCGAGAGCGGCACGGCACTCCTCCCCGGTCACGTTGGTCGACCCGGGCGGGTCGACAGACCGTGGCAGCCAACCGGCTGCTTACCCGCAAGTCTACGAGGGGGCTCGCGCGTCGGAAAGCGGGACGACCTACGGCCGGGCCGGTTTTTCGACACGTTGCGGATCGCGCCTCCGGAGAAGACTGGCCGGACCTATGACGGACCGCCCGAATCGGGCAGCCGCCGCGTCCGCCGCCGCCTCCGCCTCCCGCCAGCCACGCTCCGGCGCGCCGAGGGTGAGCTGGCGCGGCGTCTCCTCCGCGGCGGCCAGCCCCTCCATCCGTACGCCGACCAGGCGGACCGGCTCGCCGGGGGCGAGAGCGGTCCACAGCGTCCAGGCCGTGTCGAACATCTCCCGCGCGGTGTCGGTCGGCACCGTGAGGGTGCGGGAGCGGTTGACCGTGCGGAAGTCGGCAAACCGGACCTTGAGCGACACGGTGCGCCCCACCTGGCCCGCCGCGCGCAGCCGGGTGCCGACCTTCTCGGCCAGCGCCAGCAGGGCGCGGCGGATCTCCGTCGGGTCGGTGACGTCGGTGTCGAAGGTGACCTCCGCCCCGATCGACTTCTCCACGTGCTCCGGGGAGACCCGGCGCGGGTCCCGACCCCAGGCCAGCTCGTGCAGGTGGGTCGCGGACGCTTCGCCGACCGCCCGGCGGAGCATGCCCACCGGTGCCTCGGCGAGGTCGCCCACCGTGTTCAGGCCGAGCCGGCGCAGCGCCTCGGCGGAGCGTTCCCCCACCCCCCACAGCGCCGCCACGGGCAGCGGGTGGAGGAAGTCGAGCACCCGGGCGGCGGGCACCACGAGCAGACCGTCCGGCTTGGCCCGGGTGGAACCCAGCTTGGCCACGAACTTGCTCGACGCCACGCCGACCGAGCAGGTGAGCGACTGTTCCTCGGCGACCCGGTGGCGGATCAGCCGGGCGATCCGGGCCGGGGACCCGAAGAGCCGGCGGGCGCCGGCCACGTCGAGGAACGCCTCGTCCAGCGAGAGCGGCTCGACCAGCGGGGTGACGTCCCGGAAGATCTGCATCACCGCCCGGGAGGCTGCCGAGTATTGCGCGAAATCCGGCGGCAGGTAGACCGCGTGCGGGCAGAGCGCCCGGGCCCGGGCGGTGGGCATGGCGCTGCGCACGCCGTAACGCCGGGCCTCGTAGCTGGCCGAGCTGACCACCCCACGCGGCCCGATCCCGCCCACCACGACCGGCCGGCCGCGCAGCTCGGGCCGGCGGCGCACCTCGACCGAGGCGAAGAAGGCATCCATGTCGACGTGCAGGATCAGGCAGCCGGTGTCGTCGGCGTCCGGCCCGAAACGCGGATCACCGCCCCGAGGCAACGACTGACTGCGACCCATCCCCGCAGGCTAGCCCCCCACCCCGACACTCTCCCCGTCCCGCCGCCCCGCCACGGGGTCAGCCGCGGACGACCAGCAGTGGGATGGTCATCTCGGCCGCGGTGTCCGCGCCGTGGTACGCCACCAGCCGGGACTCGATCGGCTTCTCCGAGCGGGTGGCGACCACGGCGTACGTGCCCCGGCAGACCACCACCACGTCGCCGATCCGGCGCAGATGCTCCTCGGGCACCGGCCCGAACCAGCCGGTGGCCACCGCCTCGTCCCGGGCCATCACCCGGGCGGCACCGTCGAGCACCGCCGACCAGGCGGCCACCACGTCGGCGGTGGCCCCCGGCTCGACATGCAGATACCGGACCCGGGGTTCGCCGGCGACCACCCGGATCCCGGCGCGCAGCCGGGGGTCCGTGTCCAGGTCGATCCGGTGGGCGGCCGGCACGTTGAGCTGGCCGTGGTCGGCGGTGACCAGCAACGCGGCGTCCGGCGGCAGCCCGTCGACCAGCCGGGCGAGCAGCCGGTCCACCTCGGCGGCGGCGAGCCGCCAGGGCGCGGAGTCGACCCCGCTCAGGTGCCCGTGCCGATCCAGGTCGGGGTGGTACCCGGAGACCAGGGCCGGCCCGGCGCCGGCGGTGAGGGCGGTGAGCATCTGCCCGGCGAGCGCGTCGGCGTCGGACGCCCCCCGGTAGTCGCCGCCCCGGTTCGCGGCCAGGGTGAGCCCGCTGCCGCCGTACTCGGGGCGGCTGACCACGGTCACCGCGAGCCCGGCGGCGCGGGCCCGCTCGTACTGCGTCGGGACGGGCTGCCAGCGCAGCGGCTCCGGATCGCCGGTCCACTCGATGTGGCTGAGCACCCGGTCGGTGTCGGGGACCCGGACCTTGAAGCCGAGCACGCCGTGCACGCCGGAGGGGGTGCCGGTGCCGAGGCTGACCAGGCTGGTCGGTGTGGTGGAGGGAAAACCGGAGGTGAGCGGGACGCCGACGGTGGCGGCCAGGCCGGCCAGGGTCGGGGCGTACGGGGCGGCGGTGGGGATCTGGTACCAGCCCAGTCCGTCGACCAGCAGCACGGCGATCCGGCGTACCCCGGCCAGCCGGGGCCCCAGGCCGAGCAGGTCGGCCGCGCCGGGGACGCCGAGCACCGCGAGGGCGCTGGGCAGGACGTCGGCGAGGCTGCCGCCGCCGTAGCGGGGGGCGATCGGGTCGAGCGGATCCGCCGCCGGGCCGGTCATGCCGGACGGCGGGCGAACAGGTGCAGCTGGGCGGCGAGGTCCCGGTACGGCGGCCGGGCCGCCAGGGCCCGCTCCAGCTCGACCAGGGCGGCCGGCTGACCGTCGGCCACCGCGGCCGGAAGCAGGTCGGCGAGGACCCGTACGCCGTGGATCTCCTCGACGACGAGCCCGGCGGCGGCGAGCAGGGCGGCGGCACCGTCGGCGTCGTACCGCCGGCGCAGGGTGTCCCGCGGGCCGGCGCTGCCGTCCGGGTCGGCGGCCAGCGCGGCGGCGACGTCGAGGTGACCGTTCATCGCCCGGGTCAGCACGGCGGCGGCCCGGCCGGCGACCAGGACGCTGGCCGCACCGCCGGGGCGCAGGGCGGCCACCAGCGCGGCGACCACCGGAGCGGGGTCGTCGACCACCTCCAGCACGGAATGGCAGAGGACCAGGTCGACGGTGGCCGGCTCGACCAGCCCGGCGAGCGCGTCGCCGTCGCCCTGGATCGCGCGTACCCGGTCGGCGACCCCGGCCTCGGCGGCCCGGCGGGTCAGTGCGGCAAGCGCGTCGGGGCTGGCGTCGACCACGGTGACCCGGTGGCCGGCCTCGGCGAGCGGGACGGCGAAGCCGCCGGTCCCGCCGCCGACGTCGAGCACGGTGAGCTGCTCGCCGGCCCGGCGGTCCAGCTCGGCCCGGAGCACCGCCCAGATCACGGCGGTACGGGGGGTCAGGGTTCGGGTCTGCTCCACCCCGCCGAGCCTAGTCACCCGCGGCACCGGGGTCAGGAGTCGCCGCCTCCGGCGGGGTCCTCCTCGGCGCGGGAGCGGCGGGCGTTGGCCACCGGCCCGTCGGTCACCGGGTATTCGTGCACGTCGGTGTCGTGCGCCGGGACCCAGTCCGCACCGAGTCGGGTGCGTCGGGCGTTGGCGACGCCGTGGTAGGTGTTGCTCCCCGTCATCGTTCTCCACCTTTCCTGCGTGGGCCACTCTGCCCACGCCGGCGGACCGTATCTCCGGCCCGTCGATCCTTGGAACGGAAATGTGGCCCACGACATGCCCGCGACCGGGCCGATGTGGCGAAGATCTCCACGAAGTGGGCCTGTCGCCGGCTCACCGCCGACCGGATCAGGCTGAGCGGGTGGTCGTCCTGCTCACCGTCTTCGGCATCGTGCTACTCGGGGCCTTCGCCCAGGCGGTCAGCGGCTTCGGGTACGCGATGCTGACCGTGCCGCTGCTGGCCGCCGCGATCGACCCCCGCAGTGCGATCGTGCTCTCCGCGCTGACCGGCATCGGGCTCACCCTCACGGTGGCGGTCCGGGAGCGCGGGTTCGCCCGGTGGCGGGTGGCGGCGGCGCTCAACGCGGCCGCCCTGCTCGGTCTGCCGGCCGGCCTGCTGGTGCTCGCGTACGCGCCGGAACGGCTGCTCAGCGCGCTGATCGTGGTGGTGGTGCTCGGCTGCGTCGCGCTCGTCTGGAGCGGCACCCGGATCCGCACCGGTCCGGTCGGACTCGGCGCGGTCGGGGTGCTCGTCGGCGTGCTCACGGCCGCCACCGGCACCAACGGGCCGCCGCTGGTCGCCGCGTTCCACTCGCTCGGCTACGACCCGCGTACCTTCCGGGCGACGCTGGCGGCGACCTTCTCCGGCACCGGGCTCGTCGGGCTGGCGGGGTTCCTGCTCACCGGTCAGGTGCACGCCGACCTGGTGCGCATCTCCCTCGTGGCGCTCCCCGCCGTGCCGCTGGGCTGGTGGTTGGGGAACCTGCTGTTCCACCGGATCGACCCGGTGGTGTTCCGGCGGATCGTGCTGGTCGGGCTGCTCGGCAGCGCCGGTACCGCGCTCACCGCCCTCGCCGGCTGAGCCGGGTCAGCGGAAGTCGCGGGAGGCCGGGGTGACCGGCGGGTCGATCGCGTCCAGCCGGTCGGCGGTGAGGCTGGTGACGCCCTCGTGCCGCTGCAACCGGCCCCGCACCACCAGCCCCCCGCTGGTGCGGGCGACCCGCCGGTAGCGCTGCCACAGCCCCGGGGAGCAGGTGACGTTGAGCATCCCGGTCTCGTCCTCCAGGTTGAGGAAGGTGACCCCGCCCGCGGTCGCCGGCCGCTGGCGGTGGGTGACGATCCCGCCGACCCGGATCCGCCGCCCCGGCTCCACCTGCCCGAGCCGGGCGATCGGCACCGCACCCAGGGTGTCCAGCCGGTCCCGGATGAACCGGGCCGGATGGCTCTCCGGGGACAGGCCGGTGGCCCAGACGTCGGCGACCAGCCGGTCCACCGCCTCCATCCCGGGCAGGGTGGGCGGGGCCGCGCCGGTCACCGTGCCGGGCAGTCGGCCCGGCCGATCCTGGGCCGCCGCGCCGGCGGCCCAGAGGGCCTGCCGCCGGGCCAGCCCGAAACAGGCGAAGGCGTCCGCGGTGGCCAGCGCCTCCAGCTGCGCGGCGGTCAGCCCGGCCCGCCGGGCCAGGTCCGGCATGTCGCGGTACGGCCCGTGCGCCGCCCGTTCCGCCTCGATCCGCTCGGCCACGTCGTCGCCGAGGGTGCGTACGCTGCCCAGCCCGAGCCGGACCGCCGGGCCGCCCAGCCCCCAGGCGTGCGGCGGCTCCCCCGGCTGGCTCCCCCACCGGGTTTCGGGGGTGGACTCCAGCACCGCCTTCGCGCCGCTGGCGTTGATGTCCGGCCGGCGTACCTCGACGCCGTGCCGGCGGGCGTCGTCGACCAGCGTCTGCGGCGAGTAGAAGCCCATCGGCTGGGCGTTGAGCAGGGCGGCCAGGAACGGGCCCGGGTGATAGCGCTTGAGCCAGGAGCTGGCGTACACCAGGTAGGCGAAGCTCATCGCGTGGCTCTCCGGGAAGCCGTAGCTGGCGAAGGCGGTGAGCTTGCGGTAGACGTCGTCGGCCAGCTCGCCGGTGATGCCCCGCTCGGCCATCCCGGCGTAGAGCCGGTCGGCGATCTGCGCCATCCGCTCCACCGAGCGTTTCGCTCCCATCGCCCGGCGCAGCTGGTCGGCCCCGGCCGCGTCGAAGCCGGCCAGGTCGATGGCGAGCTGCATGAGCTGCTCCTGGAACAGCGGCACGCCGAGGGTCTTCTCCAGCGCGTTGCGCATCAGCGGGTGCGGGTACGTCACCGGCTCCTGGCCGTTCTTGCGCCGGATGTACGGGTGCACCGAGCCGCCCTGGATCGGGCCGGGACGGATCAGCGCCACCTCCACCACCAGGTCGTAGAACTCGCGGGGCTTGAGCCGGGGCAGGGTGGCCATCTGGGCGCGGCTCTCCACCTGGAACACCCCGACCGAGTCGGCCCGGCAGAGCATGTCGTAGACCTCGGGGTCGTCCAGGGTCATGTCGCCCAGGTCGAGCCTGGACCCGATCATGTCGTAGCCGTAGTGCAACGCCGACAGCATGCCGAGGCCGAGCAGGTCGAACTTGACCAGCCCGACGGCGGCGCAGTCGTCCTTGTCCCACTGCAGGACGCTGCGGCCGGGCATCCGCCCCCACTCCACCGGGCAGACCTCGATCACCGGCCGGTCGCAGATCACCATGCCGCCCGAGTGGATGCCCAGGTGCCGGGGGAACCTCTGCAGCTCGTTGGCGTACGCGATGACTTCCTCGGGGATGTCCGCCACGTCCACCGTGGCGACCGAGCCCCACCGGTCGATCTGCTTGCTCCAGGCGTCCTGCTGCCCCGGCGAGAAGCCGAACGCCTTGGCCACGTCCCGCACCGCCGACCGGGGCCGGTACGAGATGACGTTGGCGACCTGGGCGGTGTGCTCCCGGCCGTACCGGGCGTAGACGTGCTGGATCACCTCCTCCCGGCGGTCGGACTCGATGTCCACGTCGATGTCGGGCGGGCCGTCGCGTTCCGGGGCGAGGAACCGTTCGAAGAGCAGCCGGTGCCGGACCGCGTCCACGTTGGTGATCCGCAGCGCGTAGCAGACCGCCGAGTTGGCCGCCGAGCCCCGGCCCTGGCAGTAGATGTCCTGCTCCCGGCAGAAGGTGACGATGTCGTAGACCACCAGGAAGTAGCCGGGGAAACCCAGCTCCTCGATCATCCGCAGCTCGTGCTCCAGCTGCGCGTACGCCTCCGGGTGCGCCTCGGGCGGGCCGTAGCGTTCCCGGGCGCCGTCCATGGTCAGCTGGCGCAGCCAGCTCATCTCGGTGTGCCCGGGCGGCACCGGGTACGCCGGCAGCTGCGGCGCGACGAGTTGCAGGTCGAAGGCGAGCTCCGCGCCGAACTCGGCGGCCCGCGCCACCGCCCCCGGGTACGCGGCGAACCGCGCCGCCATCTCCGCGCCGCTGCGCAGATGGGCGGTGCCGGCGGCGGGCAGCCAGCCGTCGATCTCGTCCAGGCTGCGCCGGGCGCGCACCGCGGCCACGGTGGTGGCCAGCCGCCGCCGGCCCGGGGTGGCGTAGTGCACGTTGTTCGTGGCGACCGTGGGCAGCCCCGCCGCGGCGGCCAGCTCGGCCAGCGCGTCGTTGCGGTCGGCGTCGATCGGGTGGCCGTGGTCGGTCAGCTCCACCGCCACCGTCTCCGGCCCGAAGAGCCGGGCGAGCCGGTCCAGTTCCCGGGCGGCGGCGTCGACGCCCTCGGTGAGCAGGGCGGCGGGCACGTGCCCCTTGCGGCAGCCGGTGAGCACCAGCACGTGGTCGCGCAGCTCCGCCGCGACCTCCTCCAACTCGCCGTAGACCGGGCGGCCCTTCTCGCCGCCGCGCAGCTGGGCGCGGGAGATGGTGGCGGCCAGCCGGGCGTACCCCTCGTGGCCGTGGGCGAGCACCAGCAGGTGCGATCCGTACGGATCGGGCTCCCCGTTCTGCGGGCCGGGCAGCCCGAGGGAGAGTTCCGCGCCGAAGACCGTCGGCAGGTGCAGCGCGCGGGCCGCCTCGGCGAACCGCACCACGCCGTAGAAGCCGTCGTGGTCGGTGACGGCGAGCGCGGTGAGCCCCAGCCGGACGGCCTCCTCGGCCAGCTCCTCGGGGTGGCTGGCACCGTCGAGGAAGCTGAAGTTGGAGTGCGCGTGCAGCTCCGCGTAGGGCACCACGTCGTCCGGGCGGGGCAGCTCGGGCGGCTGGTAGTGGTCCCGCTTGCGGCTCCACGCCGGGGAGTCGCCGCCGTCGGCGTCCACCGCGAGGGGGTCCACCACGTGCAGGTGCCGCTCACCCCGGGACCGCCCCTTGCCGGGCTTTCCGTCGCCGGACCGCCCGGAGAGCACCCGCTCCAGCTCCGACCAGGGCAGGTTCGGATTGTGGAAGCTCACCGCCCTACCCCTCGCCCGGCCTGCCACGAGATCTCGCAGCGCTTCGCCCCGGCCTTTCCGCGCTGGGTCGCTGTCAGGTGGCGGATGGCTGGTCGCCGCCTACGAACTTGATGACGCAGATGGATCGCCGGACGGCAGACGACCTGCGGTGGCCTACGAACATGGTGGCGTAGCTGAATCAGCGGGCCGGAGATGGGCGGCGATTCGTTCACGTCATCAAGTTCGTAGCGTCCGACGGGTCGTGTCCGGCGCGGCGGGTCCGCGCGCCGCTGGGCCGGGACCGGCCGTGCAGCGGGGGCGAGGGGCTCAGTCATAGATCGCCTCCACCAGCCACTGGCCGCCCTCGACCGCGAGCAGCAGGGCGGCACCGTCGGCCAGGCAGACCTGGAACCGGGCCCGACGCCGGGCCTCGGCCGGCGCCCACCAGCGCTCGTCCACCGGCCACGGGCCGGCCCAGCCGACGATCTCGGCCGGTCGGCCGGTGCCGACGACCAGTCGCGCGGGCGCGGCGCTCACCGCCAGCCGGGCGCTGACCACGACCGGCTCACCGGCGGCGTCGTGCACGGTGGCGAGAAGAGGGGCCGGCAGCACCACGGCCGGCGCGGGCGGCGGCAGCCGCCCCGGCCACGGCGGGACCGGCACCGCCCCACCCGACCGCACCACCCCACCGGGCAGGGGCGGCTCGCCGGGGCGGGCGGGCAGTCGTTCGTCGCCCCACGGCACCAGGCGTACCTGGTCGGCCGGGGAGCGCCCGCCGCCGAGCACGGCGGTGACCACCGCCTCGGGGCCGAGGATGCCCTGCACCCGGCTCAACGCGCGGTGCGCCCGCTCCCGCTCCTCGCCGGTCTCCCCCCACAGCCCGGGTTGCAGGCCGGCCTGGGCGAGCACCCCGTCCGGCACCAGCCGCAGCCGGATGATCCCGGCGGTCGGGCGGGCCGGGCGGGCGCCGCCCCGACCGTTGCTCCCCGAGAGCCAGCCGTCCAACTGCCAGCGGACCCGGTCGGCGATGGCCGCGGCGGTGAGCAGGCCGTCGTGCCGCCAGACCCGGTGCAGCTCCTGGCCGTGCGCGGTGACCGCCTCGATGCCGAGCCGGGTGCAGGCCAGCCCGTACGCGGCCAACCGCTCGTGCAGCTGCTCGGCCAGCGTCCGGGCGGCGAACGCCGCGGCGTCGACCCGGTCGATCGGCTCGTCGTGTTCGGCGGTGACCGTCAGGTCGGCCGGGGGTTGCCGGACCGCGAGCGGCCGGTGGTCCCGGCCGGCGGCGAGCCGGTGGGCCAGTGCCCCGTCGAAGCCGAACCGGGCCAGCACGTCGCCGGCGGGCAGCGCGGCGAAGTCGCCGAGGGTACGCACCCCGAGCCGGCGTAGCAGATCGGTCAGGGCAGGCCGGCCGAGTGCCTCGACGGGCAGGGCGGCCAGGAACTCCGTGGCCCCGCCGGGCGGCACGATCCGCCCGTCCCGGGCGGCCAGCCCGGCGGCGAAGACACCGTCGGCGATGCCGACCTGGCTCTCCACCGCACAGGTCTGGGCGACGTGCTCGACGATCCGCTCGGCCGCCGCCGCCTCCCCGCCGAGATAACGGCTCGGCCCCCGGGCGGCCAGCGCACAGGACCCGGGACGGATCACCTCGACCCCGACGGCCACCTCCTCGACGGCGGCCACCACCGGCTCGAACGCCCGGGCGTCCCGGCCGGGATCGTGGTCGACGACGGTGAGCTGCGGGCAGCGCCCCTGCGCCTCCCGCTTGCGCAGTCCTCGTCGTACGCCCTCGGCGCGGGCCCGCTCGGAGCAGGCGACCACCCGGTTGGCGTGCAGCACCGCGACCGGGTCGGTGGCGGGCACCCCGTCGACGATCTCGGCGGCGAGGACCGGCCAGTCCGGGCACCAGAGCAGCAGGGTCCGCACCGGCGCACCGGTCATGCCGACCCGACCACGGTGAGGGACCGGGCAGCCGGAGTGGACGGCGCCACCGCGCGGAGCCGGGGCGGGGTGGTGCGGGCGGCGGTGCCGGTTGCCCGCGGG
Organism: Micromonospora sp. SL4-19; assembly: GCF_047921475.1. NCBI lineage: Bacteria > Bacillati > Actinomycetota > Actinomycetes > Micromonosporales > Micromonosporaceae > Micromonospora > Micromonospora sp. SL4-19. The sequence goes on along the minus strand of NZ_JBLROB010000006.1, from coordinate 117,428 downwards.
ATGACCCGGGTCAGCTCGTCGCCGGGCAGCCAGACCTTGATCTCCTTGGGGCGGGCCGCCGCGCCCCGCCCGCGCGCCGAGACGGTCACCTCCCGGCGGCGCAGCCGCCCCCGGCCCGGCCCGAGCCCCTCCCAGACCCCCCGGACCACCTGGAGCGTGACGTCCGCGCCGTCCCACCGGCCGTACGGGACGAGCACGCTGCCGCGCTGCCGGGCCCGGGCGGCCAGCCGGCCGGCGACGGAGGCGGAGACCGCCGCCGGCACGGCGGTGACCACCACGTCGACCCCGTCGATGAGCGCGGCGACGACGGTGGGCCACTCGGGCCCGGGGTGCGGCACCAGGGCGAGCCGGTCCAGGGCGATCCCGGCCTCGGCCGCCGCGCCGGCCCCGAAGGTGGGCACCCCGACCACGGCGCACCACGAGCCGGCCCGGGACGCCTCGGCGAGCAGGGCGAGGATCAGCGACGTCCCGCCGCTGCGCCGGGGCTGCCCGACACCGACCGCGATGGTGCTGCCGCGCCGTAGCCCACGATGGGGCAGCAGCCCGGTCAGCTCGGGCCGGACGGGCAGCACCCGGTGACCGCCCGCCGGGTCGGGCGCGCTCGCCGGGCGCACCAGTTCGGCCAGGGCGGCGGAACCGACCACCATGCGGCCCGCCATCCGACCTACCCCCTGTCGTGTGTCGCCCACGGGTACCGACCCCCGTGGTGGTGCTGGATCTCCAAGTGCGGCGGACACCGCCGGACCGGGCACGGCGCGTCCGGCCACCCGCCTCCCCGTCGGGTGGCCGGACGGACGCCGCCCGGTCAGGCGGCGGCTGCTCCGGGTCGCGGCGTGGCGTCAGACACGCCGAGCCGGAGTGGCCGGTGCAGGCCGTCGAGCGCCGGTTGGTGCGCCAGGCCGAGGGCGGTCTCCACCACGGCCACGAACTGCTCGGCGGCGCGGAGCAGGTCGTCGGCCTCCCGGGCGGTGACCACCCGGGGGATGCCGGCCTCGGCGGCGGCCCGCTTGCTCGCCCCGGCGGCGAAGTAGTTGGCCCACTCGTCGAGCTCGGGGGCGACGGCGGCGAGCAGGATCCAGACGCTGGTGATCCGGTTGCGGCGGGTGGGCGCGGGGCGGGCGCGAGCGGCGAGCAGGGCGGCGGCGGCGCGCAGCGCCGCGAGGTGGGCGGCGGCGTACCGGAGGCCGTCGGGGCGGGTCCGGGTCGCCTCGGCCAGCCCGTGGCGGGCCACCGCGAGCAGTTGGGCGGGGGTGCGGTGCGGCAGCACGTGCGCGGGCACCGTGGGCGCCTGGGCCGGACTGGTCGGCATGATCTCTCCTCCGCGTGGGCCGGGGCGGGGCGGGCCGCGCGGCGGATCGGATCCACCGGCGGGACGCCCGGAGCGGGTGGTGCGGAGGAAGACGCACCCGGGTGGGGGCCGGCCGGGTGTGGACGCTTCCCCACACCACACCCGGCCGGCGTACCGGCGGGTCCGTCGCCCGCCGCCCGGGGGTCGTGGGCGGCGGGCGACGATCCTGCCTGACGGGTCCGGACTCGCGACCGTCCGGAGCCCGGTGCGGTCTGCGGAACCGCACCTCCCGGGAGCCGGCGCCGCGAAACACCGCTCCCGGACGTTGGAACGAGCGTACGACTGAATCGAACACTCGTTCTAACTGCCCTGACAGTACACCCCCCCTCCGACGAAAATGCAACGTGTGACGTACCGACGCGCCGACCGCCGACCGCCCAGCGGGTCGGCGGCGACACGCCGGACGATCGAGGGATTCTCAGGCGGGACACAGCATCGGCATAGGGCACACCGAGTTCTCCGGCCCAGGGTTGACGCCGTGAACGTCAGCCATATCGAGAAGACCGTCCGGTGACCGCCGCCGTCGCCGGCCGGCGGGCCGTGCGCCGCACCCTGCCGGCCGCTCCCGCCTGGTGGGCCGACGTCGCCGGCAGCGCCGCGGTGCTCAGCCTGCTGGTGGTCACCGCCCTCTGGACCGCCGACCGCGGGGTGCAGGAGCTGCTGGGCGGCCTCGCCACCGGCCTCACCTCGCTCGGCCGGCTCGCCGGGCTGGTCAGCGCCGACCTGATGCTCATCCAGGTGGTGCTGATGGCCCGGGTGCCGCTGATCGAGCGGCGCTTCGGCCAGGACCGGATAGCCCGCTGGCACCGGCTCGCCGGCTTCACCTCCTTCCACCTGCTGCTCGCCCACGTGGTGCTGACCACCCTCGGGTACGCCGGCACCGCCCGGAGAGGCGTGCTGGCCGAGACCTGGGACCTGGTCGTCACGTACCCCGGGATGCTGCTGGCCGCCGCGGCGCTGGCCCTGCTGGTGCTGGTGGTGGTGACCTCGGTCCGCGCGGCCCGGCGCCGGCTGCGCTACGAGTCCTGGCACCTGCTGCACCTGTACGCGTACCTCGGCATCGCGCTGGCGCTGCCGCACCAGCTCTGGACCGGCGCCGACTTCGTCGGCTCGGCGGCCGCCCGCGCCTACTGGTGGACGGTCTACCTGCTGGCGCTGGCCAGCGTGCTGGTCTACCGGCTCGGGCTGCCCGCCTGGCGGTCGCTGCGGCACCGGATCGAGGTGGCCGCGGTGGTCCCCGAGGCGCCCGGGGTCACCTCGGTCTGGCTGCGCGGACGCGACCTGCACCGGCTGCCCGCCCGAGCCGGGCAGTTCCTCCTCTGGCGGTTCCTCGACGGCCCCGGCTGGTCCCGGGCGCACCCGTACTCGCTGTCTGCGCCGCCGAACGGGGACCTGATGCGGATCACCGTCAAGGATCTCGGCGACGACAGCGCCCGGGTGGCCACCCTGCGCCCCGGCACGAAGGTGCTGGTCGAGGGGCCGTACGGGCGGCTGACCGGGGAGCACTGGCGCGGCGGCGGGATCACCATGCTCGCCTGCGGGGTCGGGATCACCCCGCTGCTGGCGCTGCTCTGGGAACTGCCGTACGCCCCCGGCGAGGCGGTGCTGCTCTACCGCGCGCGTACCCCCGAGGACCTGGCCTTCCGGGCGGAGCTGGACCAGCTCGCCGCGGAGCGCGGGCTGGTCGTGCACTACCTGGTCGGCCCGCGGGCGCAGCGCCCGACGTGGCTGCCGGCGTACGCCGAGGGGTTGTCCGACGCGGAGGCCCTGCGCCGGCTCTCTCCCGGCATCGCCGGTCACGACGTCTTCCTCTGCGGGCCGGACGGCTGGATCGACGCCGCCAGCGCCGCAGCCCGCGCGGCAGGGGTTCCCGACGCGCACCTCCACGACGAACGTTTCGCCTGTTGACATCCTCCCGCCCCTAAAGGGCGGGAATTCCCCCGGTCGCCCGAGAGAGTTCCTGGTTCATCGCAGACCGCACGGAAGGAGGCCCCCCATGTCTGACGTCTGCTCCGCAGGCGTTTATCGTCTCCGCCAGCCCGGCGGCGACGGCAATGTTCTTGGCGGCGTTGACGTCCCGGTCGTGCCGGGTGCCGCAGCTCGGACACGTCCAATGACGCGTTCCGAGCGAGAGTCTGGCGAGCAGGTGCCCGCACGCCGAGCAGGTCTTGCTGGACGGGTACCAGCGGTCGACGATGGCCAGGTGCCGGCCGTCGCGGTGTGCCTTATAGGTCAACAGCTGCCGGAATTCGGCCCAGCCGGTGCGGGAGATTGCCTTGGCGAGACCGCGGTTACGGACCATATTCGCCACGGCGAGGTCTTCCACCGCGATCGCGTCGAACCGGCGCACCAGAGCGGTGCTGGCCTTGTGGAGGAAGTCCCGGCGGGCATCACGTACCCGGGAGTGCGAGCGGGCGACCCTCTGCTTGGCCTTGGCCCGGTTGTTGGAGCCGCGCTGCTTGCGGGCCATCATCCGCTGGTACCGCTTGAGTCGGCGCTCCCGGCGTTCCATGTGCTTCGGGTGGGGGATGCGTCCGCCGGTGGACAGGACGGCGAAGTCGGTCAGCCCGAGGTCGACGCCGACGACCTGGCCGGTCGGCTCGGGAGCCGGCGAGGTATCGACGTCAACGGCGAAGGTGACGTACCAACGGCCGTCCGGGTCTCGCGACACCGTCACGGTAGACGGGTCGAGGGTGGCCGGGTCGATGTTCGGCCACGACCAGACGAACGCCAGAGTGCCGGGGGTCTTGCCGAGGCTGAGATGCCCATCGCGCATCCGGAACGCGGACCGGGTATAGGAGGCGGACTGCCGGCCGTGGCGGGACTTGAACCGGGGGTACCGAACCCGCTTCGCGAAGAACGCGGTCATGGCATTGTGCTGGTGCCGCAGCGTCTGTTGCAGCGGCACCGACGACACCTCGTTGAGGAACGCCAGATCGGGCAGGTTCTTCATCTCGGTCAGCGCCCGGTCAGTTTCGGCGTACGAGGTGCCCTTGCGCTCGGCGTGCCAGCGGGCGTGGCGGGCGGCGAGGGTCCGGTTCCAAACGACGCGCACGCACCCGAACGTGCGGTTCAGCACAACCGCCTGTTCGGGTGTCGGGTACGCCCGGCACTTGTACGCCGTCCTCATAGGACACATCTTACCAAAGGTGACGATCATGGCTGAGAGCAGGAAGGCCATCCCCAGCCCTGAACGGCCGGGCTCGCGGGTGGCAATCTGGTGACAGGCGCGAAAGGAGGATCCGTGCGGCGCATCACCCTCTGGCTGCTTTCCACCGTGGCCGCGCTGATGCTGCTGTTCAGCTACCGGACCAGCACGATGGGCCCGGGCGGGCAGAGCAGCGCGATCGCCGACGGCTCGGCCGGCAGCTCCTGGAGCGGCACGGACGACGGCTCCACCGCCGACTCCACCGGGTCGGGCCCGTCGAACGGGTCGTCCAGCGGCACAGCCACCGGGTCGGTGACGCAGACCCGGTGGGGTCCGGTGCAGGTCCGGATCACCGTCTCGGGCGGGAAGATCACCGACGTGGCCGCCGTGCGGGTGCCGGACGGCAACCGCCGGGACCAGGAGATCAACGACTACGCGGTGCCGATCCTGCGACAGGAGGCCCTGGCCGCGCAGAGTGCCCGGATCGACACGGTTTCCGGCGCCACCGTCACCAGCGACGGCTACCGGGAGTCGTTGCAGTCCGCCATCGACACGGCGCACCTGAAATGAGCGGGACGGCGACGACGGACCGGACCGTCGAGCCGGACCGGCGGGCCTGGGTGGTGCAGGTGATGGGGCTGCCGGTGAGCGTGCACCTGCGCGGCCCGCGGGTGTGCACCGACGCGGTGGCGGAGCGGGTGGAGCGGGTCTTCGCCGAGCTGCGCGAGATGGACGCGGTGTTCAGCACATACCGGCCGGAGAGCGGGCTGGGCCGGCTCGGCGGCGCGGTGCCCGACCCGGCCACCGCCGAGCCGGTGGTGCGCGAGGTGGTGGCGCTCTGCGAGCTGGCCCGTACCCGTACCGGCGGGTGGTTCGACGCGCGGCGCCTGCCGCTGCCCGGCGGCGGCGTCGGCTTCGACCCGTCCGGCCTGGTCAAGGGGTGGGCGGTGGAGCGGGCCGCCCGGTGGCTGGCCGACCTGCCCGACCACGACCTCTGCCTCAACGCCGGCGGGGACGTGCTGCTACGCACCGCGCCGGGCCGGCCGGCCTGGCGGATCGGGATCGAGGACCCCGATCGCCCCAACCGGATGCTCGACGTCGTCGAGCGGGCGCGCGGCGCGGTCGCCACCTCGGGCACCGCCCGGCGCGGCGCGCACATCCTGGACCCGCACGCCGGCCGGCCCGCCGAGGCCGTCCGGTCGGTCACCGTGGTCGGCCCCGAGCTGCTCTGGGCCGACGTGTACGCGACCGCGGCCGTCGCCCGCGGCGCGGACGCGCTCGACTGGCTGGCCACCCTGGACGGGTACGCGGCCCTGCTGGTGGACGCCGCCGGCCGGGTCCAGGCCACCCCGACCTGGCCCGGCACCCGGCCGGCGGCTCAGACCCGCACCGCGTAGTCGGGCAGGCCGGCGTCGGTGGCCAGCGAGCCGGTGCCGCGCACCAGCATCGCCTGGACCGGGCGGGCGGACAGCAGCCGGTCGCGCAGCCACAGGCCCCACCCGCTGGCCGGGGCGAGGAAGTGGCCAGGGTTGGCGCCGCGCTGCCAGCGGGACGCGTAACCGCGCATCCGCCGCTCGTACGCGGGCAGGGCCACCCGCGGATCCCCGCCGGCCAGGGCCAGCTCGCCGGCGAGCACGTACGCCCCGACCAGGCCGGTGCCGACCCCCATCCCGCCGAGGGTCACCCCCCACGCCGCGTCGCCGAGCAGCACGGCCCGGTCGGTGTGCCAGCGGGGTACGCGCACCCGGGCGATGGCGTCGAAGTAGAGCTCCGGCGCGGCGCGCAGGCCGGCCAGCAGGTGCGGCACGTGCCAGCCCAGCCCGGCGAAGGCGTCGGCGATCAGCGCCTTCTGCCGGTCGACGTCGAGCCGGTCGTGGTCCTGCCGGGGCGAGGCGAAGACCACCAAGGCGCCCGCCCGGCTCGGGTCGCGTTGGTCGGCGGCGACGCTGGCCATCCGCCCGGGCACGTTGTACTGCCGGGGAACGGCGTCGAAGCCGCGGTCGTTGGGCAGGTCCCAGCCGGCCAGGTGGTAGCCGAGGTGGGTGACGTACGCCGACTCCGGGCCGAGGACGAGCCGGCGCACCCCGGAGTGCAGCCCGTCCGCGCCGACCACCAGGTCGACGGTGCGGGAGCCGGCCCGGGCGAGGTCGACGCGCACCCCGTCGGCCGTCTCGGTGAGCGCGGTGATCCGGTCGCCGAACAAGTACTCCACCCGGTCGGCGCCGCGCTCGTACAGGATCCGGGACAGGTCCCGGCGGCGGACCTCCAGCTCGCCGCCCGCGAACTCGGACGGCAGCCGGAAGATCTCCCGACCGTGCTCGTCCACCCGGCTCATCGCGCCCGCGTGGGTCTGCACCGCGCGCAGCTCGTCGAGCACGCCCATGGCGGCCAGCACGCCGAGGTGGGTCGGCCCCCGGAAGTCGACGGCGAAGCCGCTGGTCCGCAGCGCCGGGGCGACCTCGACGACGGTGACCTCGGCCCCGTAGCGGGCCAGCCACCAGGCCACCGCCGGGCCGGCCACCCCGGCACCGGAGACGAGCACGCGCGAGCCGCGCAGCGGAAGAGACATGATTTCCCCCGAGATAGAAACTGTGTCCGTCGGATACAGAGTATCGTAGACACAGTTTTTGTCCGGGCACAAGAGAGGTGATCGTGGAGACCGGTGGCATCGACAACCGGCGGCTGTACGAGCTGCTCTGGGGCACGCCCAGCGGGCCCCGGCGCGGGCCCCGCCCCACCCTCACGCTGGCCGCGATCGCCCGGGCCGGCATCGCCATCGCCGATGCCGAGGGGCTCGACGGGCTGACCATGCAGCGGGTTGCCGAGTCGCTGGACGTCACCAAGATGGCGCTCTACCGATACGTGCCCGGCAAGGCGGAGTTGGTCGCCCTGATGCTGGAGGCGGCGATGGGCGAACCGCCTCCGCCCCCGGCGGGCGCGGACTGGCGCGGGCAGCTCGACGACTGGGCCCGGCAGTTGTTCGACCGGTTCCGCCGCCACCCGTGGGCCAACGCGGCGACGGTCGGCCCCCGGCTGCCCGGCCCCCACGAGCTGGCCTGGTTGGAGCGGGTCGTCGCCGCCCTGACCGGCACCGGCCTGACCGGCGACGAGCAGCTCGACGTCGCGGTGCTCCTGGTCGGACACGCCCGCAACCTGGCCCAGCACGCGGCGGCGACCACCACCGAGGCGCCCGGACAGGTCCGGGAATCCGGGTTCGCCGCGCTGCTGCGGGGCCGGGAGGAACGCTTCCCGGCGCTCGACGCCGCGTTGCGCTCGGCCGCCGCCCAGGACGCCGGCGACCAGGCCCTCGACTTCGGCCTCGCCCGCATCCTCGACGGCATCGAGGCCCTCATCACCGCCCGCGCCGCCCGACCACCGCACACGTTCGGGGCAGCTGCCGCGACCGCCCCCTGACCTGGGGGTGGTGCGACCCCGGACCGCTCCGCCGTCTCACCGGTGCGGCGACACGCGCTCGCCTCCTCCAGAGCCGACAGGCGTGGGCGACCAGAGCCGACAGGCGTGGGCGACCGACGAGCCCGGGCGGGTCACCGGACAGCTGTCTACCGGAGATCCGTAGACAGTGTCTACTCGGCGACGGGCGAACCACCCCCGCCCTGCGCCTCGCCCGGGTGGGTGTGCTGAGGAACGGGGCAGGAAGCAGAATGAGCGACATGCAGTCACAGCCAGACATGCAGGCGGTACACCCGAACGTGCAGGCGGTGCAGCGCGCGCTCGACGACGCGGGCGCGCGTAACGGCTCCGGCGCGGCGAGCCGAATCCGCCTGCTGCCCGAGGCGGTGCACACCGCCGCGGCGGCAGCCGAGGCGCTCGGCGTCAGCGTCGGCGCCATCGCCAACTCGCTCATCTTCGACGCGGACGACGCACCACTGCTCGTGCTCACCTCCGGCGCGCACCGGGTGGACACCGCCGGCCTGGCCGCGTCCCTCGGGGTCACCCGGCTGCGCCGGGCCACCCCGGAGTTCGTCAAGCGGCACACCGGCCAGGTGATCGGTGGGGTCGCCCCGGTCGGCCACCCTCAGCCGCTGCGCACCCTGGTCGACACCGCGCTGCGGGAGTACGACGAGGTGTGGGCGGCCGGCGGCGTGCCCCGGGCGGTCTTCCCCAGCACCTACGCGGAGCTGCTGCGGATCACCGCCGGCACCCCCACCGAGGTGGCGTGAGCGAGCGGAGCGAGCGAACCATCGAGCTCAGCAGCGAGGCGCCTCGCGCCGCCGCGGAGCGGAGCGGAGCGGTGGCGTGAGCGCTCCCGGACTCGTCACGTTGCACGTGTGGCGGATCCCCCGCACGGCGGTCCCTCGGGCGCTGGCCCGGATGGCAACGCATCCGCCGCGGCTGCGCCGGACCCCCGGCGTACGGTTCGGCAAGCTGCTCGGCACCGGGACCGGCACCGGCTTCGGCCCCGGCGACGCCGACCTGACCCGGTGGGCCGCCCTGACGGTCTGGGACTCCCCCGCCGCGGCGGCCGGCTTCGACACCTCGCCGGTCGGCCGGTCCTGGGCCCGGATCGCCCGCTCCTCGGCCAGGCTGGAGCTGCGTCCGCTGACCAGTCGGGGTGAGTGGTCCGGCCACCGGCCGTTCGGCGAGCCGTCCGGCGGCCACCGCCCCGGCTCGCCGGTCGATCCCGGTCGGGGCACCGGTCCGGTGCTGGCGCTGACCCGGGCCCGGCTCCGGGCCCGCCGGGCGGTCACCTTCTGGCGGGCCGTCCCGCCGGTCGCCACCGCCCTGCACTCCGCGCCCGGGCTGCTCGCCCGGTTCGGCGTCGGCGAGGCGCCGCTGGGCTGGCAGGGCACGGTGAGTGTGTGGCGCGACGCGGCAGACCTGGTCGCGTTCGCGTACCGTCACCCGGAGCACCGCGCCGTGATCGCGCGTACCCCCACCGAGGGGTGGTACGCGGAGGAGCTGTTCGCGCGGTTCGCGGTGTGCGACGTGGTCGGCGACCTCGCGGTGCTGGGCTGGGCCGCCGAGGGCGACCCGGAATCGGCGAGAGGACGCGCATGAGGTTGGTGCGGTGGACGCCGGACGATCTGGTCCGGCGCTTGGACGACGTGGTGGCCGTCTACGGCGAGGCGATGGGCTACCGCGCCGACCTGCTGGAGGCCCGGCGTGGCTACATCGCCACCCACGTCCGCCGCCCCGGCTTCCGCGCCGTCGCCAGCCTCACCAGCGAGGGACACCTGGCCGGCTTCGGGTACGGCTACCTCGGCACCGCCGGCCAGTGGTGGCACGACCAGGTGCACCGGGCGCTGGACACCGAGGCCCGGCGGCGCTGGCTCACCCACCCCTTCGAGGTGGTGGAGCTGCACGTCCGCCCGCCCGCGCAGGGGCACGGCCTCGGTGCCGGCCAGCTCCGCGCCCTGCTCACCATGGCGGAGGGGACGACCGTGCTGCTCTCCACCCCGGAGGCCGACGAGCAGCGGTCCCGCGCCTGGCGGCTGTACCGCCGGTTCGGCTTCGTCGACATCCTGCGCGACTTCCACTTCCCCGGTGACGAGCGGCCGTTCGGGGTGCTCGGCCGGGACCTGCCGCTGCCCCCACCGAGCCCGGACGCCGCACCCGGCCCGGCCACGTGATCCGCGGCCGGCTGCCCTGGGCTCTGCTGGCCGTCCTGATCCTCGCCCAGGTCTGCTACCCGCTCACCACCGGCGCCACCAGGGCCGGGCTGACCGTGGCCACCGTCGTGCTCGGCTACCTGCTCTCCGTCGCCCACGCGCTGCTCAGCCGGGGTACGCGTACCGCGGTAGCGCTGGTCGCGGTGGCCACCGGCGGCGGGTTCGCCGTCGAGGCGCTCGGGGTGGCCACCGGCTTCCCGTTCGGCAGCTACGTCTACTCCGGGGAGCTGGGCCCGAAGCTGGCCGGCGTGCCGTTGATCATCCCGCTGGCGTGGACCTGGATGGCCTGGCCGGCCTGGCTCGCCGCGGTCCGGCTCACTGAGCCTGCCCCCGGGCCGGCCGGAGACCGGCAGGCACCAGGGTGGGTGGACCGCGTCGGCCGGATCGCGCTGGCCGCGGTCGGGCTGGCCGCCTGGGACCTCTTCCTCGACCCGCAGATGGTGGCCGAGGGCTACTGGGGATGGCGCAACGCCACCCCGGCCCTGCCCGGGCTGCCCGGCATCCCGGCCAGCAACTACCTCGGCTGGCTGCTCTTCGCGGTGCTGCTGGCGGCGGCGCTGCGCCCGCTCGCCGGGCCGGCCGTCGACCGCACCGGCCGGCGGGACACGCCGATGTTCGTGCTCTACCTGTGGACGTACGCCTCCAGCGTGCTGGCGCACGCGGTCTTCCTCCGGCTGCCGGCCTCGGCGATCTGGGGCGGGATCGGCATGGCGGCGGCCGCCGGGCCGCTGGCGGTGGCGCTGCTGCGCGAGCGCCGCGCCCGTGCCGACCGCCGGCAGCCGCACCCGGCCCCGCCCCGCCCCGGCGTCGCCGACCGCAGGGAGGCGGCGACATGAGCGCTGTTCTCGCCATGGTCGCCGCGGTCGCCGCGCTCACCGCGCACAGCTGGGTCAACACCACCCGCTGGCTGCGCCGCCCCGCCGCCGGCCCGGTCGAGGTGACCGAGGCGGTGGCGGTGCTGCTGCCGCTGCGCGACGAGGCCAGGCGGGTGGCACCGTGCCTGCGCGCGCTGCTCGCCCAGCGGGGCGTACCGGACCTGCGGATCGTGGTGCTCGACGACGGCTCGACCGACGGCACCGCCGACGTGGTCCGCGCGGTGGCCGGCGACGATCCGCGGCTCACCCTGCTCACCGGGGTCGCCCCGCCACCGGGTTGGCTGGGCAAGCCGCACGCCTGCTGGCAGCTCGCCACCCGGACCGACCCGGCCCCGACCGTGCTGGCCTTCGTCGACGCCGACGTGGTGCTCGCCCCGTACGCCGTCGCGGCGGCGGTGGCCGAGCTACGCGCGGCGGAGGCGACGCTGCTGTCGCCGTACCCCCGGATCGTGGTGCGGGCGGCGGGCGACCGACTGGTGCAGCCGCTGTTGCAGTGGCTGTGGCTGACCTTCCTGCCGCTGCGCGCGATGGAACGCTCGCCGCGGCCGTCCCTGGCCGCGGCGGGCGGTCAGTTCCTGGTGCTGGACCGGGCCGGCTACCTGCGGGCAGGCGGGCACGCGGCGGTGGCCGACAAGGTCCTGGAGGACATCGAGCTGGCCCGGGCGGTGAAGCGCGCCGGCTTCCGGATCGCCCTCGCCGACGGCTCTCAGCTGGCCACCTGCCGGATGTACGAGACCTGGCCGCAGCTGCGCGACGGCTACACCAAGTCGCTCTGGGCCTCGTTCGGGCATCCGGTCGCCGCGGCGGCGGTGGTGGCCCTGCTGCTCCTGCTCTTCACCGCGCCCCCGCTGATCGCCGTCGGGTTTGCCGCGACGGCACCACGGGTGTCGATGGTTGCGCTCATCGCATACCTCCTGGGAGTGGCCGGACGGGTGGTCAGCGCCCGGGCCACCGGCGGGCGGGCCTGGCCCGACGCGCTGGCCCACCCCGTGTCGGTCGTGGTCCTCGGTTGGCTGACCCTGCGGTCGTACCATCTGCGGAAGCGGCGCCGGCTCGCCTGGCGGGGTCGCCCGGTGAGCTAGGAGGACGCGGCATGGCGCGGATCGTGGTCATCGGCGCCGGCGTGGGCGGGCTGGCCACCGCCGCCCGGCTGGCGGTCACCGGGCACGAGGTCACCGTCTTCGAGCGGGCCGACACGGTCGGCGGCAAGCTCGGCCGGTACGTCCACGACACCCCCGCGGGGGCGTACCGCTTCGACACCGGCCCGAGCCTGGTCACCCTGCCGCAGGTCCTCCACGACCTGTTCGAGGCGACCGGGGCGAAGCTCGACGAGTACCTCGACCTGGTGCCGCTGGACCCGATCGTCCGGCACGTCTTCCCCGGCGGCGCCACGCTGGACTCCTGCGCCGACCCGGCCGAGTTCACGGCCCGCATCGGCGCGGCGTTCGGCGACCGGGCCGCCGCCGACTGGCAGCGGCTCTGGCGGCGGGCCACCCGGGTCTGGGCGGCGTCGCACCGGGACGTCCTGCGCCGCACCATCGACTCCCCCCGGGACCTGGCCGCGCTGGCCTGGCGGCTCGGCGACCTGACCGCGATCGCACCCGGCCGCACCCTGCGCGGCGTGAGCCGTCGTCACCTGTCCGACCCGCGGCTGCGGATGCTGCTCGACCGGTACGCCACCTACACCGGCGCCGACCCGCGCCGCGCGCCGGCCGCGCTGGTCGCCGTCCCGTACGCCGAGCTTGCGTACGGCGGCTGGTATCTGCGCGGCGGGCTGGGCACCCTCGCCGACGCGCTGCTGTCGCGCTGCCTCGATCTCGGCGTGGTGGTGCGGACCGGCACCACGGTCACCCGGATCGACGCCGCCGGTGGCCGGGTGCACGGGGTGCGCCTCGCCGGGGTCGCCGCCAGAGTCCCCGCCGACGTGGTGGTGGCCAACGTGGACGCGCTCACCGTCTACCGGGAGCTGCTGCCCACCCCGCGCCGGCTGGCCGGGCTCACCGACCGCAGCCTGGCCGGCTTCGTGCTGCTGCTCGGCGTACGCGGCGACTCCGGGCCGGCGCACCACACCGTCTTCTTCCCCGACGACCACGACGCCGAGTTCGACGCGGTCTTCGGCGACCCGGGACGGGGGGTGCGGGCCCGGCCTGCCGTCGACCCGACGGTCTTCGTCACGGTGGCCGACGACCCGACGGTCCGCCCGGACGGGCACGAGGCGTGGTTCGTGCTGGTCAACGCCGCCCGCCACGGCACCGCCACCGGCGCGGTCGACTGGCGGCGGCCGGGGCTGGCCGAGGCGTACGCCGACCGGATCCTCGACGTGCTCGCCGAGCGGGGCGTGGACGTTCGGAACCGACTGGTGTTCCGGGAGATCCGTACGCCCGCCGACCTGGACGCGGCGACCGGCGCGCCCGGTGGGGCGATCTACGGCACGGCGGGCGGGCTGCTCCGCCCGGCCAACCGGGGCCCGGCGCACGGGCTCTGGCTGGTCGGCGGCTCCAGCCACCCCGGCGGCGGCCTGCCGATGGTCACCCTGTCGGCCCAGATCGTCGCCGACGAGATCGGCCCTGCCTGGGCGTGAGGACCTCCCGTCACCGGCCCGGGGTTCGGGTGGGCTGCTCGGCGGGTCGGTCGGCGTCGATCAGCGCGCGGCGGACGGTGGAGAGGAGCTGCCCGAGGCCGAAGCCGGCCAGCAGTACCCAGACCGTGGTGGCCATGGTGATGGTGCCGGCGGTCAGGTCGGCGTCGATCAGCCCGGTGAGCCCGGCGACCAGCAGCCCGACCAGGGCCACACAGACCCGGGTGGGGCGCTCCCCCACGGTCACCGCGCCGATCTCGCGCATGCCGGCGGAGACTGCCCGGGCCCGGACGTACTCGTGCAGCCAGGAGAGGCCGCCGGCCGCGGCGACCAGCGCGCCCGGCGCGCCGATCAGCCAGAACGCGATCAGCCAGGCGGCCTCGCCGAGCCGGTCGGCGACCGAGTCGTAGACGTAGCCGAGCCGGGTGGTGCGGTTGGTGGCCACCGCGACCGCGCCGTCGACGCTGTCCGCCACCGCGGCCAGCAGCACGAACAGCGCGCCGAGCATCGGCCCGTCGGTCGGCCGGCGGACCAGCAGCGGTACGCAGACGCAGAGCAGCACGCCGGCCACGGTCACCGGGGTCGGGCCGATCCGGAGCCGGCCCAGGATGTAGCCCACGTGGTAGGCGAAGCGCACCCAGGCGCGGACGACCGGCGCGGCGGCCCGGGGGTCGAACCCGCCGTGCAGCCGCGCCCACGCGGTCGCGTACTGGTCCCAGTTCAGCTGTGTGCCCACCACAGACCAACCGTAGAAGGACCGCGCGGGTGTCGCGGGCCGCGTGGTCACACTCGCGCGTCGGCCCGCAGGTGCTGCCAGACCTCGCGGGTGGCGGTGGACCGGTTGAGGGTGATGAAGTGGATCCCCGGCACGCCCTCGTCCAGCAACCTCGCGCACATCTCGCTGGCCTGCTCGATGCCGAGCCGGCGGACCGCCTCCGGGTCGTCGGCGACGCGGGCGAACCGCTCCGCCAGCGCGGGCGGGAACGGCGCGCCGGAGAGCTGCACGGACCGCTCGATGGTGCCCAGCTGGGTCACCGGCATCACGCCGGCCAGGATCGGGGTGTCGCAGCCGGCGGCCGCGACCCGGTCCCGCAGCCGCAGGTAGTCGTCGGCGTCGAAGAACATCTGGGTGATGGCGAACTCGGCGCCGGCCCGGCACTTACGGACGAAGTACTTCGTGTCGCTGGCCACGTCGGGCGAGCGCGGGTGCTTGTACGGGAAGGCGGCCACCCCGACGCTGAAGTCGCCGGCGTCGCGGATCAGCCGGACCAGCTCCTCGGCGTACCGCACGCCCGCGGGGTGTTCGACCCACTCGCCGCCCGGGTCGCCCGGCGGGTCGCCCCGCACGGCCAGCACGTTGCGGACGCCGACGGAGGCCAGCCGGCCGATGACGTGCCGCAGCTCGGCGACCGAGTGGTTGACCGCGGTCAGGTGCGCCATCGGCAGCAGGGTGGTCTCGGTGGCGATCCGCTCGGTCACCGCGACCGTGGTGTCCCGGGTCGAGCCGCCCGCGCCGTAGGTGATCGAGACGAACGACGGCCGCAGCGACTCCAGCTCGCGGATGGCCTGCCAGAGCAGGCGCTCCCCCTGCGGCGTCTTCGGTGGGAAGAACTCGAAGGAGAAGGTCGGCCGACCGGCGCGGATCAGCTCCCCGATGGCCGGCTGCGGGTTGGGGAGGACCGAGGGAAGACCGAGCGCCACGCCCCGGCTGTAGCCGCCACGTCCCTTCGTACCCAGGATCTTCCCAGAGCGCGAGCAGGGCCCGGTGCGGCGTCGTACCCCGGGGGTAGAAACGGGGCAGCGCGGTGGTGCCGGCCGGTGGCCGGCCCCGGGGTCCCGCGCGGGGGTCAGCACGATCGGCGGCGCGCCGGTCCGGCACTGCCGGGCGTCCGCGCCGTCACCCGCGCCGATGCCCTCCGGAGGACCGATGACCTCGTTCCCGCCGCCCGAGCCGCGCCTGCTCGGGCCGCTCCTGGCCGAGCTGCGGACCGCGCGTGGCTGGAGCCAGCAGCGGGTCGCCGCCGAACTCTGCGCCGCCTCCGCCGTACCGACCCTGACCCGGCACGAGGTCTCCCGGTGGGAGCGCCAGCGGCGGCTCCCCGGTGACTTCTGGCTGGGCTGGCTCGCGGTGGTCCTCGGGGTGCCGGGTGAGCTGCTCGCCGAAGCCGCGGCGCACAGCCGCCGGTTGGGCGCCGTGCCGGCGGCGGTCGACCGGGCCGGTTCCCGCTCGAGGGTGGCCCTGCTCACCCTCGCGCACCGCTGGGCAGCCGATCCGTCCGGCTCGGCGCCGGGCGGTCCGCTCGCCGACCGCACCCTGGTCGGACCGACCGGTGCGGCGTTCCCCACCGGCCGGGAGGCAGCCGGACGGGGCGTGGCCGGACCAGCGGCCGCCGGACCGGGCGCGGCGCCGGCACACCCGCCGGACCCGGCCGGGCCGGACGCCGGCGACCTGGCCGAGCTGCGGCGCTGGGACGACCTGCTGGGTGGGGCCGACCTGGCCGGGCACGGCGCCCGTCGGCTGCGCCGCGCAGCCCGGGGATACCGCGTCGCCGGGGCGGCCGGCCGCCGCCGGCTGCTGCCGGTGCTGGCCGAGTCGGCACAGCTCGCCGGCTGGCTCGCCGCCGACGCCGGGGACCTGGCCGGGGGCCTGGACGCCTACCGGCTGGCGCTGCGCGCGGCGGCCACCGCCGCCGACCCGGTGTTCGCCGGGCACGTGCTCGGGTCGGCCAGCCACCTGCTGGCCGGCGTCGGGGACCCGCCGGGGGCGTTGGCGCTGGCCCGGATCGGGTACGCCGGCTGCCGCGACGCGGCCTCCCCCGGCCTGCGGGCGCTGCTGCTGCACCGGGTGGCGTTCGCCGCCGCGCTCGCCGGGCGGGCGCGTGCCGCCCGGCAGGCCCTGGACGCCGCCGAGCGGGCCGGCGTGCCCGATCCGGGCCGGGAACCGCCCTGGCTGTACTGGCTCGACGAGGCCGAAGTGGCGGCGATGACCGGCCGCACCCTGATCGCGCTGGGCCGCCCCGCGCCCGCCGTGCCGCTGCTGGCATCGGCGGGCGGGGCGGGCCGCGGCGCGCAGCGGTCTACGGCGGCTGGCTGGCCCGGGCGCACCTCCAGCTCGGCGAGGTGGCGGCGGCCTGTGCGGTGGCCGGCGACGCGCTGCTCGACGCCGTCCGGTCCGGCTCGCCCCGGGCGGTCGGCCAGCTCACCGACGTACGCCACCGGCTGGCCGCGCACCACGACGATCCGGCGGCCCGGAGGTATGCCGACCTGCTCGCGGCGGCCCGGCCGTATCTGCCGCGTGGAACGGCGGCCCGGGGCGGCGCGGTCGCGGCCCCACGCGGCGCACCGCCATGGTCACGGCCCACGAGGACCGGCTAGCGTCGTGGCGTGACCGACGCCTCTCCCGTATCCCCCGTCGACCGCGCCGGCCTGCGTCAGCGGATCGACAAGGCCCTCACCGAGTTTCTCGCCGGCCAGCGCGGCTGGCTGACCGCCGTCGACGACGGCCTGGTGCCGGTCGCCGAGGCGATCGAGGCGTTCGTGCTGAGGGGCGGGAAGCGGCTGCGCCCGGCCTTCGCGTACTGGGGTTACCGGGGCGCCGGCGGGGTCGACTCCGACCAGGTGGTGGCCGCCCTGGCCGCGCTGGAGTTCGTGCAGGCCAGCGCTCTGATCCACGACGACCTGATGGACCGCTCGGACACCCGGCGCGGCGAGCCGGCGGTGCACCGGCGCTTCGCGGCCCGGCACCGCGCGGCCGGCTGGGTCGGCGACCCGGACGGGTTCGGTGACGCGGCGGCGATCCTCCTCGGCGACCTCTGCCTGGTCTGGTCGGACGAGCTGCTGCACGCCGCCGGCCTCGACCCGCGTACGGTCGCCCGGGCCCGCCCGGTCTTCGACGAGATGCGCACCGAGGTGACCGTCGGGCAGTACCTCGACGTGCTGACCCAGGCCACCGGGGACACCTCGCGGGAGCGGGCCGGCAAGGTGGCCCGCTACAAGTCGGCGAAGTACACGGTCGAGCGGCCGCTGCTGCTGGGCGCCGCGTTGGCCGACGCCCCGGCCGAGGTGCACGCGGCGTACTCGGCGTACGGGCTGCCGCTGGGCGAGGCGTTCCAGCTCCGCGACGACGTGCTGGGCGTCTTCGGCGACCCGGAGCGCACCGGCAAGCCGGCCGGCGACGACCTGCGCGAGGGCAAGCGGACGTATCTGGTGGCGGCGGCCCTGGAGGAGGTCGACGACGCGGGCCGGGAACTGCTGCTCGCCGGGCTCGGCGATCCGGAGCTGGACGCCACCGGGGTGGTTCGGCTGCGCGAGCTGATCACGGCCAGCGGGGCGCTGGAGCGTACCGAGCGGCGGATCACGGCGTTGACCGAGAACGCGCTGGCCGCCCTCGCCACGGTCGACCTGGACACCGAGGCCCGTCAAGCCCTGGTCGACCTGGCCATCGCCGCCACCCGCCGCACCGACTGACCGCACCCGAACCCACCCTCCCCATGCTGGGGAGGGTGGGCCGGGCAGGTTCAGAAGCCGACGGCCTGGGCGCGGCGCTTGACCTCGCGGGCCTGGTCGCTGCCGAGCACGGCGGCCGGCGTGCCGGGGAGGGTGGGGTCCACCTCGTAGAGCCAGCGCAACGCCTCCTCGTCGTCGTACCCGGCGTCGGCGAGGAGGTTGAGCACGCCGGGCAGGTGCTTGAGCACGGTCCGGTTGGCCACCAGGTCGGCCGGGACGCGGCGGACGCCGTCACGGCGTACCGCGATCAACTCCCGGTCCCGGATCATCTGGTGCACCTTGCTGATCGACAGGTCGAGGCGCTCGGCCACGTCCGGCAGGGTCAGCCAGCCGGCCGGGTCGGCCGGTCCGGGCAGATCGGC
Organism: Micromonospora sp. SL4-19; assembly: GCF_047921475.1. NCBI lineage: Bacteria > Bacillati > Actinomycetota > Actinomycetes > Micromonosporales > Micromonosporaceae > Micromonospora > Micromonospora sp. SL4-19. The sequence goes on along the minus strand of NZ_JBLROB010000006.1, from coordinate 98,981 downwards.
GCCGGTGGCGGCCGCGTCGGCGGGTACGGAATCGGTCACCCGACCACCCTGCCACGTGCCCGCACGGCCGGGCATCGGCACCCCCGTCGCACGCCCGGGCGTCCGGGCGCCGACCTGCGGGGAGAGGTGTCCGCCGGCCCGGCTGTAGCATCCTGTTCTACCTTCACCCCCCGGACACATAGACTGCCTGCCGATGGACACACAGGTCGCCGACACGTTGCTGGGCTCGCTGATCGACGGGCGCTACCGCATTCGCGGTCGCGTGGCCCGCGGCGGCATGGCGACCGTGTACACCGCCACCGACGAGCGCCTGGAGCGCACCGTGGCGGTCAAGATCATTCACCCGACCCAGGCACCCGAGGCCCGATCCCGGATGGCCGGCTTCGTGGAGCGGTTCACCGACGAGGCGAAGACCATCGCCCGGCTGACCCACCCCAACGTGGTGGCGGTCTACGACCAGGGCACCTACCGCGGTCTCCCCTACCTGGTGATGGAGTACGTCCGGGGCCGCACCCTGCGCGACGTGCTCGCCGAGCGGCGCCGGCTCGACCCGGACGAGGCCCTCGCGATCGCCGAGCAGATGCTCGCCGCGATCGCCGCGGCCCACCGGGCCGGTCTGGTGCACCGCGACGTCAAGCCGGAGAACGTGCTGGTCGCCGAGGCTCCCATCGGCGGCACCGCCAACCTGGTGGACAGCGTGGTCAAGGTGGCCGACTTCGGGCTGGCCCGCGCGGTCGAGGCGAGCGCCGAGGAGGAGAACGGCAACCAGCTGATGGCCACCGTCGCGTACGTGGCACCGGAGCTGGTCACCGACGGCCACGCGGACCCGCGAACCGACGTCTACTCCGCCGGCATCGTGCTGTTCGAGATGCTCACCGGCCGGGTGCCGTACGACGGCGACCGCCCGGTGGAGGTCGCGTGGCAGCACGTCGACCGGGACGTGCCCGCCCCGTCGACCCTGGTCCCGCGCCTGCCGAAGGTCCTCGACGACCTGGTCGGCCGGGCCACCCGGCGGGACCCGAACGCCCGACCCGCCGACGCCGGCGCACTGCTGGCCGAGGTGCAGGTGGCCCGGGACGACCTGGGCAACCCCAACTCGCACACCGCTGTGCTGCGGCGGGTGGCCGACGAGACCGCACCGGTGGCCCAGCCCACCATGGTGGTGGCGGCCGTCCGCCCGGCCGAGCGCCCCGCCTGGGCCCGGCTGCCCGAGGGCGGCGGGCAGCGCCCGCACCGCCGCCGGGCCGCCCCCGAGAAGGGCGGCGACCTGGGAGCCCGGCTTGCCGGGCTGCGTACCCGGGTGATGGGCTCGCCGCGCGGCCGGCTGGCGGTGGCCGCGGCGGTCGTGGTGCTCGGCCTGGTGGCCGCGGTCGGCGGCTGGTGGTTCGGGGTGGGCCGGTACACGACCGCCCCGCAGCTGGTGAGCCTGACCAAGGCCGAGGCGCAGGCGCAGGCCACCCGTGGCGGCTTCACCCTCCGCTACGCGGACCCTCGATACGACGAGAAGGTGCCGAAGGACAGCGTGCTGGGGCAGGATCCGGCCTCCGCGGCCCGGATCCTCAAGGGTGGCACCATCACGCTGACCCTGTCGCGCGGTCCGGAGCAGTTGCCGGTGCCGGACGTCGTGGGCAAGGACTTCGAGGTGGCCCAGGCCGAGCTGACCGACGCCAAGCTGGTGGTGGCCAAGGGCCCCGCCAAGTACGACGACGAACTGCCGGCCGGGGTCGTGCTGGCCACCAACCCGAAGGTGGGCACGGTGGTCAAGCCGGGCACGAAGGTGACCGTGACGCTGAGCAAGGGCCGCGCCCCGGTGACCGTGCCGAACCTGGTGGGCAAGAACCTCAACGATGCCCGGGGCATCCTCGCCCAGCTCGGGCTGACCCCGGTGGAGTCGTACAAGCAATCGGACAAGCCGAGGGACGAGATCCTCGGCCAGAGCCCGGCAGACGGCGCCGGCGTGGAGAAGGGCGCCCAGGTCAAGCTGGAGGTCAGCGAGGGGCCGCCGCAGGTGGTCGTACCCCGGGTGATCGACCTGCCGTGCGATCAGGCCAAGCAGATGCTGGAGAGCCAGGGCTTCCCGACCACCATCCAGGTCAACCCCGGCGGAATCGCCCGCTTCCAGGTCCCGGGCGAGAACACGCCGGTGCCGCCGGGCACCCCGGTCACGGTGACGTGCCTGTGAGCGCGAGGAGTGAGCCGGGCCTGCGAGCCCCGCAGTCGCGAACGAAAGACGGCCCGGTGAGTGGGCGGCGGCGGGTCGGCGCGCACACTCCCACCTCGGGCGGCCTGGCGAAGGCGGCGCTGCCGTACGTCGACGCGGCCGCCGCCGAGGTGGTGCAGGTCTACGTCTCCAACTCCCGGGGCTGGGCCCTGCCGGCCGGCGATCCGGCCCAGGACGCGCTGTTCCGGGAGGGCTGCGGCGAGCGGGGCGTACCGGTGTTCATCCACGCCTCGCTGCTGGTGAACCTCGGCTCCCCCACTCCGGCCACGGTCGAGCGGTCGACGCAGACCCTGGCGCACGCGCTGGGCCGGGGCGGGGCGATCGGCGCCGAGGGTGTGGTGTTCCACGCGGGCAGCGCGGTGGACGCGGGACACGCCGAGACGGCGATGCGGCAGGTACGCGAGGCCCTGCTGCCGCTGCTGGACGAGTCGGCGTCCGTCGGCGGGCCGATGCTGCTGGTCGAACCGAGCGCCGGGGGCGGCCGGTCGCTGGCCTCCCGGGTGGAGCACCTGGGCCCGTACCTGGACGCGGTCGACCGCCACCCGATGATGGGGGTCTGTTTCGACACCTGTCACGCCTGGGCCGCCGGGCACGACCTGGCTGCGGAGGGCGGGATGACCGCCACGCTGGAAACCCTGGTCGCCACCGTCGGCGCGGACCGGTTGAAGCTGGTGCACGCGAACGACTCGAAGGACCTGTGCGGTTCCACCCGGGACCGGCACGAGAACATCGGCAAGGGCACCATCGGTGAACCGGCGTTCGCCGAGCTGATGCGCCACCCGGCCACCGCGGGCGTCCCGGTCCTGGTGGAGACCCCGACGGAGAAGCACGTCGGCCACGCCGCCGACATCGCCACCCTCAAGCGCCTCCACCCCTGACCGGGCGGCCCGCAGCAGCGGCGGAGCTGGGGCCGGGTCAGGCGCGGAGGATGCGGGTGAGGATCTCCGCCGCGCGATCGACGGCGGTGGCGTCGACGTCCAGGTGGGTGACCAGGCGGGCGGTACGCGGGCCGAGCACCGAGATCAGCACGCCCTCCGCCCGGGCGGCGGTGGCCAGGGCCTTCGCGTCGAGCGGGTGCTTGGTCAGGTCGAGCGGGACGATGTTGGTCCGCACCGGGGCGGCGAGCACGCCGAACGGGGCGACGGCCTCGGCCAGCCGGGCCGCCTTGGCGTGGTCCTCGGCCAGCCGCTCGACGTGGTGGGCGAGGGCGTACCTGCCGGCGGCGGCGAGGACGCCGACCTGCCGCATGCCGCCGCCCATCCGCTTGCGGACGAACCGGGCCCGGGCGATCTTGTCGGCACTGCCGACCACCAGCGAGCCGACCGGAGCGCCGAGGCCCTTGGAGAGGCAGACCGACAGGGTGTCGAAGAGCGCCCCGTACTCGGCCAGCGGCACCCCGTCGGCGACGTGCGCGTGCCAGATCCGGGCGCCGTCGCAGTGCAGGGCGAGGCCGTGCTCGTCGGCCACCCCGCGCAGCTCACGCAGGGTGGCCAGGGGGATCACCCCGCCGCCGCCCCGGTTGTGGGTCTGCTCGACGGCGATCGCCCGGGTCGGCACCGCGAAGTAACCGTCGGGTCGGACCATCCCGGCCACCACGTCCGGGTCGATCTCCGCGCCGACCGCCGGCCAGGTCCGCGACGAGATTCCGCCGTACGCGGCCGCCGCGCCGATCTCGTACGTGACGACGTGCGCGTCGGCGTCGCAGAGCAGCTCGTCTCCGGGCGGCACGAGCAACTGGAGGGCGATCTGGTTGGCCATCGAGCCGCTCGGGGCGAACAGCGCCGCCTCGTGCCCGAAGAGGGCGGCGACCTCGGCCTCCAGCGCGGCGACGGTGGGGTCCTCGCCGTAGACGTCGTCGCCGACCTCGGCGGCCGCCATCGCCTCCCGCATCCCGGCGGTCGGCCGGGTCACGGTGTCCGAACGAAGATCAATGAAGTCAGCCACAGTAGTCCTTTCGGCTGCCGACTGCGGGCCTCGCAAGCTCACTCCTCGCGTCAGCCACGGAGCATCTCCGCCACCAGGAAGGCCAGTTCCAGCGACTGCTGGGTGTTCAGTCGCGGGTCGCAGGCGGTTTCGTACCGGTCAGGTAGGTCGAGGTCCTCGATGCCCTGGGCACCGCCGAGGCACTCGGTGACATCTTCGCCGGTCAGTTCGACGTGCAACCCGCCCGGGTGGGTCTCCAGGCCGCGGTGCACCTCGAAGTAGCCGAGCACCTCGTCGACGATCCGGTCGAAGTGCCGGGTCTTGTAGCCGTTCGAGGACTCGTGGGTGTTGCCGTGCATCGGGTCGCACTGCCAGACCACCTTGGCGCCGGCCGCGGTGACCTTGGCCACGATCGGGGGCAGGGCGTCCCGGACCCGGTGGTTGCCCATCCGGCTGATCAGGGTGAGCCGGCCGGGGATGTTGTCCGGGTTGAGCTTCTCGCAGAGCTCGATGGCCTCGTCCGGGGTGGTGGTCGGGCCGAGCTTCACGCCGATCGGGTTGGCGACCCGGGAGATGAAGTCGATGTGCGCCCCGTCGATCTGCCGGGTCCGCTCACCGATCCAGAGGAAGTGCCCGGAGAGGCCGTACGCCCGGTTGTCGGAGATCCGGGTGAGCGCCCGGTCGTACTCCAGCGCGAGGGCCTCGTGCGAGCAGTAGAGGGTGACCGTGCGCAGAGCCTCGTCGTCGGTCATCCCGCAGGCACGGATGAAGGCGATCGCCCGGTCGATCTCGCGGGCGATCGCCTCGTAGCGCTCGCCCGCCGGCGACTGCCGGACGAAGTCCTTGTTCCAGTCGTGCACCGCGTGCAGGTCGGCCAGCCCGCCGGCCAGGTACGCCCGGAGCATGTTCATCGCGGCGGCCGAGTTGGCGTACGCCCGGATCATGCGCTGCGGGTCGGCGACCCGCGCCTCCGGCGCGGCCTCCAGCGAGTTGATCATGTCGCCGCGGTACGCCGGCAGGCCGCGCGCGTCGGTCGGCAGCGACCGGGGCTTGGTGTACTGGCCGGCGACCCGGGCCACCTTGACCACCGGCAGCGACGCGCCGTACGTCAGCACGATCGCCATCTGGAGCAGGGTGCGGGCGTTGGCCAGCAGGTGGCTCTCGGTGTTGTCGGCGAAGGTCTCCGCGCAGTCACCGCCCTGGAGCAGGAACGCCTTGCCCTCGCAGACCAGCGCGAGGCGCTGCCGCAGCTGATCGACCTCGTACGGCGCGACCACGGAGGGAACCGTGTCGAGCACCCGGCAGACCTCGGCGACCTGGGCCGGGTCCGGCCAGGGCGGCGTCTGCGCGCGGGGAAGCTCCCGCCAGCGGTCCAGGCCGAGGGCCGCGTCCTCGGCGGAGTCGAGGGTCGGACGACTGGTCCGCAGGCCCGGGCTGCCCACCGCGGGATGACTCAGCTGATGCCACTCATGGCGCATGAGAGAAAGCGTACGGCGACCATGGTCGTGACCGGTCGCCGAGGGGGACGGTTCCGGTGGTTGGGAGATCACCGACACACTTCCGGGCCGACCTGGGGTCAGCTCGGGTGGGAAAGTCAGGGGGTGATCGCCGGATCCGGGTTGTCGCCGGTGGTCGCCGGCTCCGGGGTGTTGCCGCCCGGCGCCTCGGCGGAGATGCACCAGTCGGCGCCACTGCGGGTGACCGTGAACAGCAGCGGCCGGGTGGCCTTGCGGGACCCGGCGGCGACCGTGATCGAGGTGCTGACCTCCTGGCCCTGGGGGCCGGACCGGACGTCGGTGATGGTGGCCTGCGGGACGGTGAAGTGGTCGGCGAAGTCGCCGTTGGGGCCGGTGGCGGCGGCGTCGAAGGCGGCCTGCGCGGGTGCGCAGAGCTGGCTGCGGCCGGCGTCGACGTCCTTGGCGGCCATCGCGTCGAGGTACGCCTGCACCCGCTCGCGGCTCTTGGCCGCCGCCTCGTCGGCCGGCGCCCGCTGCGCGTCGGTGGCCGCGGCGCCGACGGTGCCGTCCTCGCCCATGAGGCCGCAGCCGGCCAGGGCGGCCGGCAGGAGCGCGAGCAGGGCGGCGCCGGCCGCCACCCTCGGGTGCGTCAGGCCCATCGTTCCCTCCCATCGGCGCGGGCATCGAGGCATGCCGAGCGGCGAGTCTGCCACACCGACCTGGAGCCGTGACCCGCGCGGTGGTCGGCGGGATGCGGAACCGGGCCGGTGGCGTGCCCCATCCTCGCCTCCGCCGGCCCGTGCGGCCAGCCCGGCACGCGGCGGGCAGCCGGTTCGGGCGGGCTGGTTAGATCCGGGGACACGTCGCGGCGCCGGGCCGCGCGCTTCGGGAGGTGACGGTCATCCTCGCCGTGGCGTCGATCGACACCGCGTGGCTGCCCCCGGCGGAGCGGTTCGACTTCTGGCAGGACCTGGTTGCCCGCGAGTCGGCGGCGGCCCGGATCAGCAGCGCGCACGCCGACAACTTCACCGCCTCGGCCCGGGCGGTCGACCTCGGCGTGGTGAAGCTCGGCATGTGGCGCTACCCGTCGCTGGAGCTGGCCCGTACGGAACGGATGATCCGCAGCACGGACCCGGAGCTCTACGAGCTCGCCCTGCCGCTGTCCGGGCAGGGCGAGATGTCCCAGCAACGCCGGACGGGGCTGCTCGACCCGTCCGGCTTCGGCTTCATTGACACCGTCCGCCCGCACGGGTCCTGGCATGCGCCGGACCCGGCGGCGGCCGGACCCCTGGAGACGCTGACCGTCCTGCTGCCGCGCAGTGCCCTCCCGCTGCCCGCGCGCCGGGTGGAGGCGCTGTTCGCCGCCCACGTTCCGGCCGACCGCGGGATGGGCGCGCTACTCGCCACCTTCCTGCGGCGGATCATCGCGCATCCCGAGCAGTACGCGGCGGACGACGCACCCCAGCTGGGCCGGATCGCCCTGGACCTGATCTCCGGCACCCTGGCCCGGCGGCTCGACGTCGAGCGGGAGCTGCCCGTCGAGGTCCAGGACGCCGGCCTGCGGGCCCGGGTCGAGGCGTTCGTCCGGCGGCACCTGGCCGACCCGGACCTCACCCCGGCGGCCGTGGCGGCGGCGCACCACATCTCGCTGCGGTCGCTGCACCGGCTCTTCGCGGGCACCGGCATCACCATCGGGGCCATGATCCGCACCGAGCGGTTGGCCGGCTGCTTCCGCGACCTGGCCGACCCGCGCCTGCGCCACCAAGCCGTCCACCAGGTGGCCGCCCGCTGGGGCTTCCGGGACCGGGCGCACTTCAGTCGAGCGTTCCGGTCCGCGTACGGGCTCTCGCCCCGGGAGCACCGCGAGCGCGGCCTGCGGGGCTGAGCACCCGGCGGGGAGGGGCCGGTGCGGCCCCTCCCCGCCGGGTGGGTGGTGCGTCGGCAGCTCGGCTCAGCCGAGACCGCCCTTGATGGCGCCGATCAGCTCGCCGTTGCTGGTGTCACCGGAGAGCTCCCAGAAGAACGCGCCACCGAGGCCCTGGTTCTTCACGTACGTCATCTTGCCGCCGATGGTGGACGGGGTGTCGTAGCTCCACCAGTTGCTGCCGCACTTGGCGTACGCGGTGCCGCCGACGGTGCCGGTGGCGGGGCAGGTGTTCTTGAGCACCTTGTAGTCGTCGATGCCCTGTTCGTAGGTGCCGGGTGCCGGGCCGGTGGCGGTGCCGCCCGGGGCGGACTGGGTGACGCCGGTCCAGCCTCGGCCGTAGAAGCCGACGCCGAGCAGCAGCTTGTCGGCCGGGACGCCCTTGCCCTTGAGCTTCTGGATCGCCGCGTCCGCCCAGAAGCCCTGCTGCGGGATGCCGGTGTACGAGTAGAGCGGGGAGTGCGGGGCGGTGGGCCCCTGGGCGTTGAAGGCGCCGAAGTAGTCGTAGGTCATCGGCATCAGCCAGTTGAGCTGCGGCGCGGCGCCCGCGTAGTCGGCGGCGTCGATCTTGCCGCCGTTGCTGCCGTCGGCGGTGATCGCCGCGGTGACCAGGAAGCTGGAGCCGAACTTGGTGCGCAGCGCGCTGATCACGTTCTTGAAGGCGTTCGGGCCGCTGCTGTCGCACTGGAGACCGCAGGCGTTCGGGTACTCCCAGTCGATGTCGATGCCGTCGAAGACGTCCGCCCAGCGCGGGTCCTTGACCAGCGCGTAGCAGGAGTCGGCGAAGGCGGCCGGGTTCTGCGCCGCCTGGGTGAAGCCGGCCGACCAGGTCCAGCCGCCGAAGGACCAGAGCACCTTCAGGTTCGGGTACATCTTCTTGAGCTTGCGGAGCTGGTTGAAGCTGCCGCGCAGCGGCTGGTCCCAGGTGTCCGCGACGCCGTCCACGCTGTCGGCCGCGGTGTACGCCTTGTCGTAGTCGGCGTAGCTGTCGCCGATGCTGCACCGGCCGCCGCTGGTGTTGCCGAAGGCGTACAGGATGTGGGTGAGCTTGGCCGCGGACCCGCTGGTGTGGATGTTCTTCACGTGGTAGTTGCGGGCGTAGACGCCCCACTCGGCGAAGTAGCCGACCACCTTCTTACCGCCCGAGGGCGGGGGCGTGGTGGGCGGAGGTGTGGTGGGTGGGGTGGTCGTCGGCGGGGTCGTGGTCGGCGGCGTGGTCGTGGGCGGGGCGGTGGTCGGCGGCCTCGTGGTCGGCGGCGGGGTGCCGCCACCTGAGCAGGAGGCGCCGTTGACGGTGCAGTTCAGCGGCGCCTTGTACGCCCCGGTGCCGTTGTAGCCCCAGCTGAAGCTGGCCCCGGGGGCGAGCGGGCCGGCCCAGCTCTTCTTGACCGCGACGTAGTGGTTGCCGCCGCTGGTGACGTCGGCGTCCCAGAAGGTGGCGATGGTGGTGCCCGCGGGCAGGTCGAACTCGATGCGCCAGGTGTCCACGCTGGCACTGGTGCCGTTGGTGACGGTCACCTTCGTCTCGTGACCGGTCCCCCAGTCCTGCACCTTGGTGAAGGTGGCGGTCACGCTGCCCGCGGCGGAGGCGGTCGCCATCGGCACCGCTGCGACCGCCAGCGCGAAGACGGCACCGGTGGCCCAGAGGGCCTGGCGGAGCGATCTCTTCATACGGCGTCTCCCTAAACAGTTAGGAAACTTTCCAAATTGTTTCTGAGACGCTACTCACGCCGTCATCACTTCGTCAAGATGTAGATGCTTCGATTTGTTGGGCCTGCGCCGTCCGGCCCCGGCGGGCGCGTAGCCTCGCCCCATGAGCGTTTTCGACGTGCGGATCAACGCCCTCTCCGGTGGCCCGGCCGACCTCGGGCGATACCGCGGCCGCGCCCTGCTGGTGGTCAACGTGGCCTCCCGGTGCGGCCTGACCCCGCAGTACGCCGGCCTGCAGGCCCTCGCCGACGAGTACGCCGACCGGGGCCTGACGGTGCTCGGCGTGCCGTGCAACCAGTTCGCCGGCCAGGAGCCCGGCACGGCCTCGGAGATCGAGGAGTTCTGCCAGGTCAACTACGGCGTGACGTTCCCGCTGACGGAGAAGGTCGACGTCAACGGACCGGGCCGGCACCCGCTCTACGCCGAGCTGGTGTCCACCCCGGACGCCGAGGGACACACCGGCGACGTGCGGTGGAACTTCGAGAAGTTCCTGGTCGCGCCGGACGGCACGGTGGCCGCCCGGTTCGCCCCGCAGGTGACCCCGGACGCCCCCGAGCTGCGCGCCGCGATCGAGAAGGCGCTGCCGGCCAACTGACGCCGCCCGGGGCGCCTGTAGGGAACCTTCCTTGACCGAGCATTGAGATGTAACTAAGTTTCAATGTTCTCGGACGAGGAGGTCCTTATGGAACGCAGAAGGTTCCTGGCCGGCGCCGGTGCGGTCGCCGCGGGCGCGGTCGCCGCGACGGCCCCGGGCGCCCCGGGGCAGGCCGTACCCGGCATCCGGCGGGTCGCGACCGGCCTGGACATGCTGGTCGATTCCGGATTCGCCGCCCTGGCCGGCCAGCGGGTGGGGGTGGTGTCCAACCCCACCGGCGTGGATTCGGCGTACCGGCACCTCGTCGACCTGATGCACGCATCGGGCCGCGTGCAGGTCGTCGCGGCGTTCGGCCCCGAGCACGGATTCCGCGGGTCGGCCCAGGCCGGCGGAAGCGAGGGCACCGGGACGGACGCCCGCACCGGCATCACGGTCTACGACGCGTACGGCGCGAGCCAGGCAAAGTGGGAGAGCCTGCTCACCCAGGCCGGCGTGGACACGGTCGTCTTCGACATTCAGGACGTCGGGGCCCGGTTCTACACCTACATCTGGACGATGTACACCTCGATGGTCGCGGCGGCCCGGGTCGGCAAGCGATACGTCGTCCTCGACCGGCCCAACCCGGTCGGCGGACGGGCGTACGGACCGATGATGACCCCCGCCTACACGTCGGGCGTGGGGCTGAAGGAGATCGTCCAGCAGCACGGCATGACCGTCGGCGAACTCGCCCGATTCTTCAACGCGGAGTTCCTGCCCGCCGACGCCGGACGGTCGGTCGAGCTGGAGGTGGTCCGGTGCAAGCACTGGAAGCGGGACCTGCTCGCCGCCGACACCGACCTGCCCTGGGTGATGCCCAGCCCCAACATGCCCACTCCCGACACCGCGTTGGTCTACCCCGGCACCTGCCTCTTCGAGGGAGTCGCCTCGATCACCGAGGGGCGGGGCACCTGCCGGCCGTTCGAGCTGATCGGGGGGCTTGCCAACGATTTCGACTACCACTGGGGGGACCGGCTCAACGCCCGGAACCTGCCGGGTGTCGAGTTCCGCGAGGCGTACTTCACACCGACGTCGGCGGGGCAGAAGCCGGCCCTGCTGAACAAGCTCTGCGCCGGCGTCGAGATCAAGGTCGTCGATCGGGCCGCCTACGACCCCATCCGTACCGCCGTGGCGATGCTGGTGGAGGCGCGCCGGTACCCGGCCTTCGCGTGGCGGTTCGACTCGTATGACGCCACCCGGCCGTACTGGGTGGACAAGCTGACCGGGTCGCCCCGCCTGCGCACGATGATCGACGCGGGCGCCGAGGTGGACGACGTGGTCGGCGCCTGGTCCGACGAGCTGTCCGCCTTCGAACAGCGGCGGCGCCCGTACCTGCTCTACTGATTCCCCCGTCTCCTCGGCGATGCCGTGGAGCGCGGTCTCATCCCGGGCTCCACGGCCCCCGCTCCGCCCCTCATGCGGACCGGAGCGGAGGCCGTGCCTCGGTCAGCCCGCCGCGGAGCGGAAGACCGGGTAGTAGCCGCCGGACTGCCCCGCGGCCGTCGGGTGGTACGAGATGGTGAGGTTGAGGTAGTTCAAGGCGTGCAGCCACTTCTCGCCGTAGCTGCACAGCTGGTGGCCGACGAAGATCGACCGGACGTCGGCGAACGTGAAGCCGGCCGAGGTCGCCGCCGTCCGCGTGGTGTCGTCCAGCAGGTTGATACCTTCGTTGATCTTGGCGCGGGAGTTCGCGCTGAGCCCGACACAGATCGTGCCGAGCTGGTAGAAGACCGGGTAGCCGACGACCACCACCCGCGCCGAGGGCGCCCGGCTCTTGATGCCGTTGTAGACGTTGGCCAGTTTGCCGGGCAGCTCCGTCCGGACCTTGTTCTCGGCCGTCTGGATGGCGGCGATGCACTGGGTCTCACCCTGCAGCACGCAGGTGGTCATGATGCTGGAGAAACCGACGTCGTTGCCGCCGATGGTGATGCTGACCAGCGTGGTGCTCGACGACAGCGCGGAGAGCTGGTTGTTGATGACGTCGGCCGTGGTCGCGCCGGAGCAGGCCACCGAGCGGTACGAGGCCGGCTTGATGTTGGTGTTGTAGAGCGCGGGATAGGCGTTGGTGCTGCGCAGGCAGGACCCGCTCTCGGAGGTGTAGCTGTCGGCGCCGACACCGGAGGCGTACGAGTCGCCGAGCGCGACGTACCGGTCGGTCGCGGCGGCCTGGGCGGGGGCGGCCAGGCTCAGCATGACGCCGAGCGACGACGCCAGGGTCAGGGCGAGGGTGGCAAGACGGGATCTCCGCACGTCGCACTCCTGGGGGTGGGAAGTGGTGGTGGGAGATAGATATCAATAGATCAAACCCGGATGGAAGATCGACAATTCGCAGCGGCTGCCGATAGACACTTATGGACACAAATCAATGCCGAATCAGGATTGCTCACTGAAATTCCGGCCAGGTGACGCTGCGCCTCGGGACGGGAGTCGACTACGGTCCGGCCATGGACCGCCTGCGCGAGATCACCTTCCGCCTGCCCCGGACGCCCGACTCACGCGCCTTCCTCGGCGAACTGCGCACGCTGCTCGCCGACGTGGCCTACGCCGAACCCGCCGACGCGGGCGGGCCCCGGGAAACGGGCGACCGTCTCACGCTCACCCCACCGCGGCCCACCGGCGCCCGCCCGGTGACGACGTTCGCCCTGGCCGACGTGGCCGGGCCCGAGGTCATCCTCGACATCGGCCGGTCCGTCGACCTTCGGGCCGGCGCCGCGCCCGACGGGCAGGCGCCCGCCGGCATCGAGATGGCGGAGCTGACCCGCCGCCTCGCCGGACACGCCCGGCGGGTCGATCACACCGGCGTGAACCTGCCCACCAGCACGCTCCCGCCCGAGCGGTGGCGGGACCTGGTCCACGCGATCGCCTCGACGTCCACCATGTACCACTACCCCACCGGGGAGGAGTGGCCGTTCGTCCTCCCCTCCACCGCGGACGAGCTTTCCGGGGACATCCGCGACTTCGTCGTCGGCCGCGAGCCCCGGTTCGAACTGGTCTACGACCAGTGGCGGACACAGCCGGAATGGCAGTTCGCGATCTGGACCGACCTGACCCGCGCCGAGCTGGAACTGCTGTTCCCCGAGCCCGAAGGGATCACGTTCCCCGGCCTCGAGGAGATCTTCCGGGTCGTCCCGGTCCGCCATCCCTGGCCGGGCCTGGGCATCCGGTTCGATCTCTGCTACCGCATCGACGACGGCCCGTCCGACTGGGAGACCGGCGAATGGCTCGTCACCAGCGGCGGCCGGATCCGCTGACCTCGCCCGGACAGCCCGGGTCGACCGCCGGGTGGACCACGACGGATGGGCGGTCAGACCGGGCGGCGGCCGGCGAAGCCGCACTCGACCCGGTGGTACCAGCGGACGTCGTCGTCCCCCTCCAGCCAGCACCAGAGCACGGCCCGGCCGTCCCGCTCGCCGGGAAAGTCCAGCAGCACCGGGGCGATGCCCTTGACCTCGATGTCGTGCTGGTGGAGTTCCTCCACGACGGCGTGCAGCCGGGCTTCGACGGCCTTCACCTCGGCGAGCCCACCGAGCGCGCTGACGCCGCTCTCGGCCAGGTCGACCCGGAGTTCGGCGAGGTCGGCGCGGAGCCGGATCAGCTCGTCGATGCGCGGCCGCAGCGTGGCCACCAGGTGTCGCGCCTGGGCGAGAGTGAACATCGCCCCAGTATGCCGGGGCGGACGGCAGAGTCAGCGCATGAGCGGCACGGACGTCCGCTTTACCACAGTGGACAGATCTTCTAATATCGATGTCTATCGTTTGGCTGGTTCCCCCGACACTCCCCCACCCCCGAAAAGGAACCGACGATGAGAGCAGCTCGTCTCGTGGCGGCCCTGGCCACCCTGCTGACGGTCGTGGTCGCTCCGGGCATCGCCCACGCCGCCTCGATCACCCAATCCTTCTACGCCGACTCCGGCGATGCCTGCCGGTACGGCGTCACCGACGGCACTCTCGGCTGGCGCTACGGCACCGCTTCACCTTTGCCGATGCTCGGCGTCGACGTCAGCGGCAAGCTCACCGACCGGCCACTGCCCAGCGGGCCCGCCACCTGCACCGGCGACGGGTACTACAGCAGGGCCACGTTCATCGCCTATGCCGGCGCGGTCGAGGTCGACCGGCAGACCCGGGTGGCCGACAACGGCGTGGTGCCGTTCACGTTCACCCTCGGCGGCAACTCCACCTCGACGGGCGTCAACCGCGTCGTGGTCCAGGTCTGCCGCAGCCCGGTCATCACCCTTCCGCCCAGCTACTGCGGCAAGCCGGTCACCTACCTGGCGCCACCTGTCGCCTGACATCCGGCGAGCCGGGCCCGATCAACCCGGACGGGCCTGCGCTCAGTCGGCCTGGGCGGCCAGCTCGCGGGCCCGGTCGCGAGCGGCCTCCAGCGCCGCGAGCATGGCCGCGCGTACGCCGTGGTTCTCCAGCTCGCGGATGGCGGAGATGGTGGTGCCGGCCGGCGAGGTGACCGCCTCGCGCAGCTTGACCGGGTGCTCGCCGGAGTCGCGGAGCATCACCGCCGAGCCGATGGCGGTCTGCACGATCAGCTCGTGCGCCACCTGGCGGGGCAGGCCGAGCAGGATGCCGGCGTCGATCATGGCCTCGACCAGCAGGTAGAAGTAGGCGGGACCGGAGCCGGAGAGGGCGGTCACCGCGTCCTGCTGGGACTCGGGCACCCGGACGGTGGCGCCGAGCGGCTTGAACATCTCCTCGGCGAGGGCCAGGTGCGCGCCAGTGGCGTGCGCGCCGGCCGAGATCGCGCTCATCGCCTCGTCCACCAGCGCCGGGGTGTTGGTCATCACCCGGACCACCGGGGTGCCCTCGGGCAGCCGCCGGCTGAAGAAGGTGGTGGGCAGGCCGGCGCAGAGCGAGATGACCAGCTTGTCGGCCGGCACCTTGGGGCCGATCTCGTCCAGCAGCGCCCCCGCGTCCTGCGGCTTGACCGAGATGGCGAGCACCGCCGCCTCGTCCACCGCGGTGAGGTTGTCCACCACCCGGACGCCGTACCGGGCGGTCAGTTCCTCCGCGCGGGCGGGACGCCGGGCGGTGGCGAGCAGCCGTTCCACCGGCCAGCCGGAGCGGAGCAGCCCGGAGAGCATCAGCTCGCCGATCTTGCCCGCGCCGATCACCGCGACCGTGTGCACCTCGGGCGCCATGACGCCGTACCCCTCTCGATGGAGGCGGTGGTGTGGCCGACCCGGCCGGGCCCGCCACACCACCGCCGTCGATCAGCTGCCGAAGAAGACCTCGGCCTCGGCGTACCGCTCCAGCGGCACGGTCTTCAGCTCCCGGGTGGCGTCGGCGAGCGGGACCCGGACGATGTCGGTGCTCTTCATCGCGACCATCTTGCCCCAGTCGCCCTCGTGCGCCGCGTCGATGGCGTGCAGGCCGAGCCGGGTGGCGAGCACCCGGTCGAACGCGGTCGGGGTGCCGCCGCGCTGGATGTGCCCGAGCACCACCGTGCGGGCCTCCTTGCCGGTCTTCGCCTCCAGCTGCTCGGCGAGCCACTGGCCGATGCCGCCGAGGCGGACGTGGCCGAACGAGTCCAGCTCCTGGTTGTGCAGCACCATCTGGCCCTCCAGCGGCTGGGCGCCCTCGGCGACCACGACGATCGGGGCGTACTGGTGCTGGAAGCGCTTCTCGACGTACCCGGCGACCTGGTCGACGTCGAAGTGCCGCTCGGGCAGCAGGATCACGTTGGCGCCACCGGCGAGGCCGGCGTGCAGGGCGATCCAGCCGGCGTGCCGGCCCATCACCTCGACGACCAGGGTGCGGTGGTGGCTCTCCGCGGTGGTGTGCAGTCGGTCGATCGCCTCCATGGCGATGTTGACCGCGGTGTCGAAGCCGAAGGTGTAGTCGGTGGCGCCCAGGTCGTTGTCGATGGTCTTCGGCACGCCGACGACCTTGACGTCCAGCTCGTGCAGCTTGGTGGCGACGCCGAGCGTGTCCTCGCCGCCGATGGCGATCAGCGCGTCCACGCCCTGCGCGGCAAGGTTCTCCTTGATCCGCTCGACGCCGTTCTCGATCTTGAACGGGTTGGTGCGGGACGAACCGAGGATGGTGCCGCCGCGCGGCAGGATGCCGCGGACATCCGCGATGCCCAGCGGCCTGGACAGACCCTCCAGCGGGCCCTTCCAACCATCCCGGAAGCCCACGAACTCGTGATCGTAGGTGGCGACGCCCTTGCGGACCACCGCCCGAATCACCGCGTTGAGACCAGGACAGTCGCCGCCGCCGGTGAGCACGCCGATACGCATGATCTGCTCATCCTCCTGGAGCATCAGGTGAAGCCCGGATAAGCCCCAGGATATGTGTCAGATCAGACCATCGGCGCCGTTGCCGGCCCGGGGCGGGCCGTCAGAGCGCACTGTAGTCGGCGTGGGAGCGCGGCGACACCGCGCCCCGGCCCCTCACGCCCGCCGGACCGGCTACCGGCCAGTAGCTGACCTGCTGGTTCTCCCCGCCTCGATGCCGGACCCGGCACCCGGACAGGAACCGGTCAAACCTGCCGACAGGTCACCCGGTCATCGCCCGCCAGCGCGCCAGGTTGTGCCGGGCGTCGACCAAGGCGTCGTGCCGGTCCGCCTCGGCGTCGGGCAGCCTCGGCCGGCCCCGGTCGTCCCAGAGCTGGCGCAGCTCCTTGGTGAACCGCGGGATCTCCCGGGGCAGCGCCGGCATCGCCCCCCAGAGCTGGGCCAGCACCACGTGGTCGTACGCCGCGTACCAGGCCCACAGCTCGAGCTGCTCGCCCGGCCGGTCCCGGACCGGCTCCAGCAGGAACTCGTGGAGGTCGTCGCGGATCCGCTCCCGGGAGCGCCACGCGCGGTCGGCGGGCGAGGGGAGCTTGTCCAGGACGTTGCGACGCACCCAGGGCACGGCTCGGGAGTCGTCGAACTCGGTGGAGACCGCGTAGAACTCGCGGCCGTACTCGTCGACGACGCCGATCGACACCAGGTCGACGATCCGGCCGTCCTCGATGAATTCGCAGTCGTAAAAGTAGCGGTAGACCATCCCCGTCATCCTCACCCACCGCCACCGCCGCCCGGTCGGCGGGGCAACCGCCGAGGTCGGCGATGCCGCCCGCGCCGCAGCTCGCAAGGGTCACGGAACTGTTTCCAGGGGTGTACAGCAAGCGACCGGAGCGTCATGATCTGATGTGTACCGTTACCGGACGCCGAACCGGTTCAGATGCCTACCGGGGAGTCGGGTTCACCCGGTGAGCGAGTTGTGGTCCTTGACCGGGGAGGGGTTGGGCCGTGGAGGTTCGCCTGCCGGAGCCGGGTGACGCGCTCACGGGCGTGGAGATGTTCGCCGGGCTCGAGCCCGAGGTGCGCCAGCGGGTCATCGCCGCGGCGGTGCCACGCACCTACCGCAAGGGTCAGTTGCTCTTCGTGGAGAACGACCCGGGCGAGTCGCTGATCGTGCTGCGCCGGGGCGCCGTGGCCGTCTTCCGCACCGCCCCGACCGGCGAACGCGCCGTGCTGTCGGTGATCCGACCGCCGGACGTGCTGGGTGAGGTCTCCCTGCTGGACGCCTCGACCCGGTCGGCGTCGGCCGAGGCCATCGAGGACTGCGCGGCCCTGGCGTTGTCCCGCCCGGCGTTCATGGAGCTGGTGCACTCCAATCCGCGCATCCTCGACGCGGTGATGCGTTCGCTCGGCGGGCTGATCCGCCGGCTCACCGAGCAGAACGCCGACCACGTCTTCCTCGACCTGCCCGGCCGGGTGGCCAAGACGCTGGTCCGGCTGGCCGGCGAGAGCCAGGCCCCGATGATCACGATCGAACTCAACCAGAGCCAGCTCGCCGAGATGGCCGGCGGCTCCCGGCAGAGCGTCAACCAGGCGATCGGCTCGTTCGCCAGCCGGGGCTGGCTGCGCACCGAGGGACGCCGGATCGTGGTGACCGACGTGGCCGCGCTGCGCCGCCGCGCCGGGATGAACGACCGCTGACGGATACGCACAGGGCCGGGGCGAGACCGCCCCGGCCCTGTCGTGTCGTCCGGCTCAGATCCCGGCGCTGCCCGGTCCGGCCCACTTGGGGGCGCTGCCCGGGCCCGCCCAGTTGGCGGTCTCATCGCCACCGGAGCCCTCGCTGACGATGCCCTCGGCCTGCAGCGAGGCGAGGGTGCCCGCATCCACGTCGACGGAGTCCCCCGCCGAGTGGGCGACGCCGTCGCCGTCGGTCCAGTCGCTCTCCAGCCTCACAAACACCATGGTGTGTCCCCCTTGATCACAGTCGTCGTACGGGCATGAATGTAGTCCGCGAAACGCGCCGAAGACCGACCCAGCGAGTGTCCACTAGCCAACAGCCCGGTACCTGACACCCTCGGCGGCAGGCGATACTCACTGTGGACGCCGCGGGGGCCGGTGCCCGGCCGGGACCGGCCTCAGGATCCACCAGTGGAGGGTGTCATCTCCGCGCAGTGTGAGCGTTGTGGACGTACCGCCGCCGACGGCGACCGCTTTTGCGGTGGCTGCGGCGCGGAGCTGGGCGCGGTCTGCCCGCACTGCCTGCGCCCGCTCGCCACCGACGTGGCCTTCTGCACCTCGTGCGGCACGCCGAGGGCGGGCGCCAGGCCGGCGGTCCCCGCGCCGCAGGAGGACCGCCGCCGGGTCAGCGTCCTCTTCGTCGACCTGATCGACTTCACCCCGTACGTCGAGCGGGCCGACCCGGAGCAGGTCCGCGGCATGCAGACCGGCTTCTTCTCCGCCGCCAAGCGGGTGGTCGGGCAGTACGGCGGGGTGGTCGAGAAGTACATCGGCGACGCCGTGATGGCGTTGTTCGGCGCGCCGGTGGCCACCGAGACCGACGCGCTGCGCTGCGTACGGGCCGGCCTGGAGCTGCAGCGGGTGCTGACCCGGTTCGCCCCGACCGGCCACGACGAGCTGCGCTTCCGGGTCGGCGTGGCGACCGGCGAGGCGCTGGTGGACGTGGCCGCAGCCCGCGACGGCGGGCAGGCGATCGTGGCCGGCGACGTGGTCAACACCGCCTCCCGGATGCAGTCGGTGTCGCCGCCCGGCGGGGTGCTGGTCTGCGGCGTCACCCACGCGTTGACCAAGGACGCCATCCGCTACGAGGAGCAGCCGCCGGTCACCCTGCGCGGGCGTTCCACCCCCACCGAGGTCTGGCTGGCCCTGGCCCCGGTACGCCGGCAGCCGACCGACCGGGAGTCGGACACCACGCCCCTGATCGACCGCGAGCACGAGCTGGGCCTGCTGGTCAACGCCCTGCACCGGTCGCTGCGGGACCGGCTCCCGCAGGTGGTGACCGTCTTCGGCCGGGCCGGCATCGGCAAGAGCCGGCTGGTCCGCGAGCTCTACCGGCACGCCGGGCGGCTGGTCGACGAGCCGCTGAGCTGGCGTACCGGGCGGTGCCCGCCGTTCGGGGAGAACGTCACCTTCGCCGCGCTCGCCGACATCGTGAAGACCGAGGCCGGCATCCTCGACACCGACCCGGCCTCGGCCGCGGCGCAGCGACTCACCGCGGCGGTCACCGAACTGGTCGGCCCGGCCGAGCGGGACCGGATCGTCGACGCGCTGCGGCCGTTGGTCGGGCTGGCCGGCCCCCCGCTGCCCGCCGAGGAGGCCGAGTCGGCGTGGCGACGCTTCCTGCTGGCCCTCGCCGCCCGGCGCCCCACCGTGCTGGTCTTCGAGGACCTGCACTGGGCCGACGACGCGATGCTGCGCTTCGTCGAGCTGCTCGGCGCGGCCGCCCGGGACGTACCGCTGCTGCTGCTGTGCACCTCCCGGCCCGAGCTGGTCGACCGGGACCCGACCTGGGCGGGGACCATCACCGGTTCGGTCACCATCACCCTGCCCCCGTTGCGGGACACCGGCATCGCCTCGCTCTACGCGCACATGTTCGGCCAGGCGGCGTTCTCCGCCGACATGCTCAGCCCGCTGGTGGAGGTGGCCGGCGGCAACCCGCTCTACGCCCACGAATACGTCCGGATGCTCATCGAGCAGGGCGCGCTGCGCCAGTCGGGGCGCGGCTGGTCGCTGGAGAAGCACCTCGACCTGCCCATGCCGGAGAGCGTGCACGCGGTCATCGCCAACCGGATCGACCTGCTCGACGCGAAGGACCGGGCGGTGCTGCTGGCCGCGTCGGTGGTCGGCGTGCAGTTCTGGCCGGGCGCGGTGGCCGCCGCGCTGGGCCAGTCGGTCGAGTCGGTGGAGCGGGCGCTGCGCCGGCTGGAGCAGCGCGACTTCGTGCACGAGCAGGCGGCGTCCACGATGGCCGGGCAGTCGGAGTTCCGGTTCCGGCATGTGCTGGTCCGGGACGTCTGCTACCAGCGGTTGCCGCGTACCGAGCGGGTGGCCCGGCACGAGCGGACCGCCGGCTGGCTGGACGCACTCTCGCAGAGCCGGGACACCGACCTGGCCGAGGTGCTCGCCCACCACCGGTGGGCGGCCCACGAGATTGCCCGCACGCTCGGCATGGACCCCCACCGGTACGCCGGCCCGGCGCGCGCCGCGCTGCATCGGGCGGCCCGCCGGGCGTACGCCCTGCACGGGCTGGACGCCGCGGCCAATCACGCCGGCCGGGCGCTGGGCCTGGCCGACGACAGCGACCCGGTCGGCCGGTTGCAGCTGGAGCTGCTGAGCACCGAGATCTCGTTCTACCGGGACGGCAACGCGTTCCTTTCCGGGGGCGGGCCGGAGCAGCTGCACGCGCTCGCCGACCGGCTGCTCGCGCACGGCGACGACGCCTGCGCCGCGCGGGCCTGGACGCTGCTCGGTCAGGCGGCCTGGCTGCGCGCCGACCGGGGTGCGGCGGTGGCCTGCCTGGGCCGGGCGGTGGCGCTGTTCGAGCCGCTGCCGGACAGCGCCCAGAAGGCGGACGCGCACGCCGAGCTGGGCCGGCTGCACATGCTCAACTACGAGCGGGACGCGGCGGTCGCCGCAGCGGAGACGGCCGCCGGGATCGGCGAGCGGCTGGGGCTGGTGGAGACCCGCACCAACGCCCGGATCACCGCGGCCACCGCCCGCTACCAGGCCGGCGAGCGGGCCGGCCTGGACGAGCTGCACGCGATCGTGGAGCAGAGCCGGGGGCAGCAGCTGCTGGCGCTGCCGCGGGCGGTGCAGAACCTGGCCTACGCGGTCCGTGAGGAGGGCGACTGGCTGCGCTCGAACGCGCTGTTGTCCGCCGCGCCGACGCGTACGGCCAGCGGGCAGACGCTGACCACCAGCTACTCCGGCGAGGCGATGCGGGCGTACTTCGACGGGGACTTCGCCCGGCTGCTGACCGCCGCAGACGCCTTCGTGGACACCCCCACCGGCGGCTGGGACATGCAGGTCCGCGGCCTGCGCTCGTGCCTGCTGGTGCTGCGCGGCCAGCCGGTGCCGCCGGCGCCCCGGCCGGCCCCGGACCAGCGCGACGGCGCCCCCGAGGAGCCCGCGCCCCGGCACCGGGACGACGTGGCCGCCGCGCTGGACAGCGCCCGCCGCAGCGGCTTCCACCGGCCACACTGGACGATGCTCGGCATGGCGGCGCTGTGCCGAGCGCTGCAGGGGCGGGCGGACCAGGCGGCGAAGCTGGTCGACGAGCTGGCCGACTCGTGGTCGGCGGTGCCGGCGCTGGCCAGCGGCGAGTGGATCGCCGCGGCGGCGTACGCGGCGACCGTGGCCGGCCGGGACGCGGCGGTGCGGGTCCGGGCGATGCTCGACCGGCTCGGGCACCGGACGCCCTGGTCGGACGCGGCGCTGCGGACGGTCACCGCAGCCGTCGCCGCGGCGGACGGCGACCACCGTCGCGCCGGAGAGCTGCACCTGGCGTCCGCGGAGATCTACGCCCGGGTCCCGGACGTGACCGACCGGATGCTGGCCCTGGCCCTGGCCGTCGCCGAGCTGGACCTGGCCGGGGACCGGGCCGCGCTCGCCGCGCCGCTGGCCGAGGTACGCGCCTTCGCCCAGCGCAACGAGGCGCCGGGCCTGCTCGCGCTGGCCCGCCGGCCGGTGCCCGACACCGGCTCCGCGGTTGCCTGCTGAGCCGCGCCCGACCCGGGTTCGGCGCGGCGTCAGGCCGGGACCGGCTCCTTCGGCTGGCCCTTCGCCTGCTGCGCGTACATGTCGACGTACTCGCGGCCGGAGAGCTCCATCAGTTCGTACATGATCTCGTCGGTGACCGCCCGCTCGACGAACCGGTCGCCGGCCATCCCCGCGTACCGGGAGAAGTCCAGCGGGGCGCCGAAGCGGATCCGCACCCGCTTGACGTGGGGGATGACCTGGCCGGGCGGCTGGATCTCGTCGGCGTTGAGCATCGCCATCGGGACCACCGGGGCGCCGCTCTCCAGGGCGAGCCGGGCCACGCCGGTCTTGCCCCGGTAGAGCCGGCCGTCGGGCGAGCGGGTGCCCTCGGGATAGATGCCGGCGATCCCGCCGGCCCGCAGCACCTTCAGCTGGGTGTCCAGCGCGGCGCGGGCGGCCCGGCCGCCGGAGCGGTCGACCGGGATGGTGCCGGAGCCGACGAAGAACATCTTCGTCAGCCAGCCCTTGATGCCCTTCCCGGTGAAGTACTCCGCTTTGGCGATGAATGTGACTTTTCGCTTGACGATGAGCGGTGTGAAGATCGAATCGGAGAAGGAGAGGTGGTTGCTCGCCAGGATGACCGGGCCGGCCTCGGGGACGTTCTCGAGCCCTTCGACCTGCGGGCGGAAGATCAGCCTCAGCGGCGGGCCGAGGATGATGTACTTCAGCAGCCAGTACAGCACCGGAGTCCTTCCAGGCAGGGGCGGCGACGGCCGCGGTCACCGGGGATCCCGGAGCGGGCCGCCGGGACGCGCCCGGGGCGCCGCCGGCGCCGGGACTGTCGGGGATGAGCCTACGAACCGGGAGCGGCACGCCACAACGCACTCCCGGAACCGGGTCCCGACGTGTCACGATTCAGGGCACGGCGTGCGGGGCGCCGGATCAACACGCACCGGTGGGTGCGGCAAGGAGGGTGTCCGGTGTCAGCGGGTGGGCCCCGCCGGGGGCGGCGGGACAACGGGCTCGACGCGGCGGAATACGCGGTCGCGGGCGACGTCGATCCGCGCGTCGGCGAACACCTGCTCGACGTGCTCGCCGCCGGCGGGATCGCCGCATACCTCCAGCCCTCGGCCGACCTGAACCCGGTCACCCGCACCACCACCGTCCCGTCCCGGCCGATCGACCGGCTCTACGTCGACCGCTCGCACCTGACCACCGCCCGGGACTACCTCACCCAGCTCACCGACGAGGGCGGCCGCGAGCCGGCCCGCAACGAGCCGGACGTCGAGGCCGAGTTCGCGAAGATCATCGCCGGCTTCCACACCACGCCGACCGCCGGGAGCCACCCGTGGCCGGCCGCCGAGGACGTCGACGACCCGGTCGACCCGCCCGGTCCGCCGGGGAGCGCGGGCGGCCGCACGGAGGAGACCGGCGGCCCGACCGCCACCGACGTCCGGCGCCTGCCGTACGCGGCGGACGTGTCCGGGATCTCGGTGAGCCCGCGCGACCGGCACGACGAGCCCTCGCTGCTGGACGGGCTGGACACCTTCGGCGCCGACCTGCCGGACGACGACGAGGATCACTACACCCCGCCACCGCCGCCCCCGCTGCCGCGCTTCTCGAAGTACGCGGTGATCGGCGTGCTCTGCATCGTGGTCGGGTTCGTGCTCTTCCTCTCCCCCACCGTGCTGCCGATCACCGACCCGTCGGTGGTGACGCTGCTCGGCTTCACCGGCATCCTGGCCGGCTTCGTGATGCTGATCTGGCGCCTGCGACCCGGCGACGCCGACGAGGACGACCCGGACGACGGCGCGGTCGTCTGACCCGCGCCGCCCCGCCGCTCGGATGCCGGGACGGTGCCCGCGCGGCCCGACCGCGTAACAGTGGTGTAACTTACTGTCAGTAGGAATACGGCCGTACGTCACGTCCCGCACCGGCTGCCCGGGTTGTCCGTCACTTCGGTGGTCGGTCCTCTGCTGATCGGAATGCCCGAGATGCGACAGAGTCCCCTCGTGGTGGTGGCCAACCGCCTTCCCGTCGACGACAGTGTGGCGCCGGACGGCGCCTTCGAGTGGCGCCGCTCCCCCGGCGGCCTGGTGAACGCCCTGCACCCGCTGCTCCGGCACACCCCGGTCACCTGGGTCGGCTGGGCCGGGGGCACCGGCCCCGCGCCGCAGCTACCCGACGTGGACGGCATCCGGATGCACACCGTGTCGCTCAGCGGCGACGACCTCCGCGATCACTACGAGGGCTTCGCCAACGCGACCCTCTGGCCGCTCTACCACGATGCGGTCGAGCAGCCCGAATACCACCGTCGCTGGTGGGAGGCGTACCGACGGGTCAACCAGCGCTTCGCCGCGGCCGCCGCCGAGGTGACCGAGCCGGGCGGCCTGGTCTGGGTGCAGGACTACCACCTCCAACTGCTCCCGGGGCTGCTCCGGGAACTCCGCCCCGACCTGCGGATCGGCTTCTTCCTGCACGTGCCGTTCCCGCCGCCGGAGCTGTTCATGCAGCTCCCCCGCCGGGTCGAGCTGCTGCGCGGCATGCTCGGCGCCGACCTGATCGGCTTCCAGCGGGCCCAGGCCGCGCACAACTTCGCCCAGCTGGTGACGAAGGTGCTCGACCTGCCGGCCACCGACCGGCGGATCGGCGTCGGCGACCGGGTGGTCCGGGTCGGTGCCTTTCCCGTCTCCATCGACACCGCCGAGATGGCCGCGCTCGCGGCCCGGCCCGAGGTCGCCGACCGTGCCGGCCGGCTGCGCCAGGACCTCGGCGGCCCCGAGCGGGTCATCCTCAGCGTCGACCGCATGGACTACACCAAGGGCATCGAGCAGCGCCTCCAGGCGTACCGCGAGCTGCTGGCCAGCGGGGACGTCAAGGTCCGCGACACCGTGCTGATCCAGGTCGCGGTGCCCAGCCGGGACCGTGTCGCGCAGTACCGGATCCTCCGCGACCGGGTGGCACACCAGGTCGGCCGGATCAACGGCGAGTTCGGCCGGGTCGGCGAGCCGGCGATCCACTACCTCAGCCAGCCGTTCGACCGGACCGAGCTGGTCGCCCTCTACCGGGTCGCCGACGTGATGGCGGTGACCCCGCTGCGGGACGGGATGAACCTCGTCGCCAAGGAGTACGTCGCCGCCCGGGTGGACGACACCGGAGCGCTGCTGCTCAGCGAGTTCGCCGGCGCCGCCGCGGAACTGGAGCAGGCGTACCTGGTCAACCCGCACGATCTGGACGGGCTCAAGCAGGGGCTGCTCGCGGCGCTGCGGGCCACGCCCGAGGACGTCTCCGCCCGGATGCGGGGGATGCGGGAGCACCTGCACCGCAACGACATCCACGCCTGGGCGCGCTCGTACCTCAGCGCCCTGGGCGAGAGCGGGTCGCAGCTGCACCGGCTCGCCGGCACCGACTGATCCGGCGACCGGCTCCGACGGTCAGTGCGGCGTCGGCGCCGGATCCTTCTCCAGCCAGTCCAGGATCGCGTCGATCGGCTCCCGCCAGCGGGCGTCGAGCATCAGGTCGTGCCCCATGCCGGGGAAGAGCAGCGGGGCCGAGGCGTACCGGCGGGCGGCCCGGGTCAGCGCGGCCGACGACACCACCCGGTCGTCCGGGCTGCCCAGCACCAGCACCGGCGGGCGCCCCACCGCCGGCTCCGGCTGCCGGCCGGTGAGCAGCTGCCACTGCGCCCGCCGGCCAGCCCGGCCCAGCTGGGAGACGTACCGGCGGGCGTCGCCGTCGGGCAGCTCCCGGCTGAACAACTGGCGACGGCTGAGCCGCAGGCGACCACCGAAGACCGCCGGCAGGGTGCCGGCGGGGTTGCGCCGCAGCGCGGTGCCGAACGTCCCCCAGCCGCCGAGCACCGGCGCCACCAGCACCGCCGCCCTGGCCGGGTAGCGGGCCAGGGCGTGCGCGAGCACCCGAGCGCCGGCGCCGTGGCCCACCAGCACCGCCTGCCGCGGCAGGCCCGCCGCCACCTGGGCCACGTCATGGGCGTACGACCGCAGCGTCGCCTCCGGCGCCGGGGCGCTGGCTCCGTGCCCGCGCAGGCTCAACGCGTACGCCGGAAAGCCGCGGGAAGCCACATGCCCCAGCCAGTGTTCGGCGAACGCCCACGCCCCGTGCCCGAACCCGGGTACGAAGAGCAACGGCGGTTTCGCCTCCTCCAGCTCGGGCACCGCGGCGAGCACCTCGCGGCGGGCCGGGCGCTCCGGGCGGGCCCACTCCCACGACCGGACGATGCGCACCCGCTCCGCGGTCACCGTGCCCGCCTTTCGTTCGCGACTGCGGGACTCCGCTGCGCTGCTGCTCGCATTCCTGCGCGACCGCGTCCCACGCGAGCCGCCCAGGAATGCTCGTTCCTCGCGCTCACTTGCCCTCCAGCTCGTACAGGGCGCGCTGGAGCGCGCGCAGGTAGTCGGCGTGTCCGACCTCGAACCAGTGCCGGGTGCTGTCCTTGACCTTCCCCGAGTACCGCTCGCCGAGGCCGGCGGTCACCTTGCGGCCGAACGCGGCGGCCCGGTCCGGCCGGGTGGCGCGCAGCGCGAGCAACCGGGCGAAGAGCACGCTCTGCCAGTGCGAGATGGTGAAGACACCACCGTCCGGCTGCACCAGGCCGACCACGGCCAGGGTGGGGTGGCCGGCGGTGAAGGCGTTCAGCCAGAGGCGGGGGCGGCCCGAGCCGTCGGCGTCGCCGAGGACCCGCCCCTCGAGGAACTCGAAGCGCGGCAGGTAGCCGGTGGCGAAGACGACCAGCTCCGGGTCGATCTCCCGCCCGTCGGTCAGCTCCACCGTCCGGTCGTGGAACCGGGCCACGTCCGGCACCGGGGTGATCTGCCCGTGGCCGACGTGGTAGACGAGCTGACTGTTGGCGATCGGGTGGGTCTCGTAGACCCGGTGGTCCGGCTTCGGCAGGCCGAACCGGGTCAGGTCGCCGACGGTCAGTCGCAGCGTCCAGTGGTATAGCCACTGCCGGAGCCGCAGCGGCACCCGCAGCGCGAGCAGCGTGTCGTTGACCTGGTCGGCGGGGCGGCCGAAGACGTACTTCGGGGCGTACCAGTAGCCGCGGCGGCTGGAGTGCCAGCAGCGGGACGCCTGCTGGGCGGCCTCGACCGCGATGTCGCAGCCGGTGTTCCCGGCACCGACCACCAGCACCCGCTTGCCGCGCAACTGGGCCGGGTCCTTGTAGGACGAGGCGTGCATGACCTCGCCGCGGAACTCCTCCAGCCCCTCATAGCGGGGCAGCTTCGGCGACCAGTTGTGACCGTTGGCGAGCACCACCGCCGCGTAGCGGGAGGTGCGCTCCGGGCCGTATCCGCCGGTGCTGCGGGTGGTCACGTCCCACCGGTCCCCCTCGACCGGCTCCACCCGGACCACCTCGGTGCCGAACCAGATGTGCTGGCGCAGGTCGAAGTGGTCGGCGTAGCGCTCGAAGTAGGACAGCAGCTGGGCGTGGTGCGGGTAGTCCGGCCAGTCGTCCGGCATCGGGAAGTCGGGGAACTGGGTGAACGGCCGCGACGAGATGAGGTGGGTGCTGGCGTACACCGGGCTGCGGTCGTGCCGCCAGTTCCACGCCCCGCCGACGCCGGTCTCCCGCTCGTAGCAGTCGACGCCGAAGCCCTGCTCGCGCAGGTTCTTCACGGCGGTGAGGCCGCTGGCCCCGGCGCCGATGACGCAGACGGTGTCGCCACGGTCGGAGACCGGGCGGCCGTCTCCGGTCGGGGCGACCGCCGGATCCGGACCGGGACGGCCGAGGTCGGTGGAGGAGGACACCGGGGAAATCTCCTTTGTGCGGCACGTGTGCCGGGTCGGTGCGAAATCCTGCCGACAATGCCCGCCGTTGTCCAGCCCTGCCGGCGGCGCGCCGGGCCGGTGGTTCAGCCGGCGGCGGGCAGCAGCAGGTCGACGAGGATGGGGAAGTGGTCGCTGGCGCGGCGGGTCCGCGGGGTGTCGACCACGTCGTAGTCGACGACGGTGATGCGCGGGTCGACGAAGAGGGCGTCGATGCGGCGGTGCGGGTTGGCGCACGGGAAGGTGTGCCGGTCCGCCCGGTCCGCGGCGACCGCGGCGTCGGTCAGCCCCTCGGCGACCGTCCGCCACGCCGGCCCGTCCGGCCCCTCGTTGAGGTCGGCGCCGGCGATCACCGGCAGCGCCGCGGCGGCCAGCTCTCGCCGGAACGCTGCCGCCTGGGCCGGGCGCCCCGCCGGGTCGGTGGACAGGTGGGTGCCGGCCAGCAGGAACCGGCTGCCACCCACCAGGCACTCGGCGTACGCGGCGCCGCGCAGGTGCCGCCCCGGCGTCAGCGGGTAGCGCTGGCACCGGGTGCCGAGCACCCGCACCCGCAGGCTGGTCAGCAGCAGGTTGCCCAGGGCGGGCAGGCCGCCGGCCGCCACCACCAGCCCGAACGAGTCGGCCAGCGCGGCGCACTTCTGCCGCCACCGGAACCGCCGCGGCCCCTCCTGGACGATCACCACATCCGGGGCGGCCTCCCGGACCACCTCGGCCAGGGCGGTGGTGTCGTCCCGCCGGCTGTGGATGTTGTACGACACCACCCGCAGCGGCACGCCAGGCGCGGGCACCTCAGATCCGTCGGGCGAGGTCGGCGGCGCCGATGACGCCGGCGGTGTTGCCCAGTTCGGCCGGGCGTACCTCGGCGACGGGAAGGCGGCTGCGCTGGGCCAGAGCGTCGATGAACGACCGGCGGGTCGGGCCGAGCAGCAGGTCGCCCGCCTCCACCACGCCGCCACCGACGACCAGCACCTGCGGGTCGAGGATCTGCGCCATGTCCGCGAGACTGGTGCCGAGCCAGCGGCCGACCTGGGCGAACGCCTCGGCGGAGACCGGGTCGCCGCCCTGCGCGGCGGCGGTCACCATCAGCCCGGTGATCGCTTCGGCCTCGCCGCCGGCCAGCTCCAGCAGGGCGGTGGCCCGGTGCGGCTCCTGGCGGGCGGCGGCACGGGCGAAGCGGACCAGGGCGCTGCCGCTGGCGTACTGCTCGATGCAGCCCAGCCGGCCGCAGCCGCACTGGTGGCCGTCCGGCACGGTGAGCATGTGCCCGAGCTCGGCCGCGATGCCGTTGGCCCCACGGACCAGCTCGCCGCCGAGCACGATGCCGCCCCCGACGCCGGTGCCGATGGTGAACATGACCATCGAGTCGTCGGCGTCCCGACCCGCGCCGTAGCGGAACTCCGCCCACGCGGCCACGTTCGCGTCGTTCTCCACGGTCACCGGCAGGCCGGTGGCGGCGCTGACGTAGTCGCGGAGCGGCTCGTCCCGCCAGGCGAGGTTGGGGGCGAAGAGCACGGTGGAGCGGGTGGCGTCGATCCAGCCGGCCGCGCCGATCCCGACCGCCGCGACGGTCCGGCCGACGGCCAGCTCGGCGACCACCTCGATGATCACGTCCCGGGTCTTGGCCACGTCGTCCGCGGGAGTGTTCCGTCGGGCCTGCGCGAGAACCCTGCCGGTGTCGTCGACGACACCGCCGGCCACCTTCGTGCCACCGACGTCGACTCCGATGGTCAGCGTCACCGCTGCCACTCCCCTCTGCTGTGCTGCCCGGCATCGGCCGAACCGGCCGTGAGATCCCGGGATGTCCGGTGGTCAGGCCCCGTCGCCTGCTGCGTTCTCGCCCACCTCGCCGGGCGCCCGCGAGGCGGGCACCACGGGACGGCCGGCCGGCGGCCGGATCGGCACCGGTCCGTCCGGTCCGGCGGCATCGGCGGGCGGGACGACGGCACCCGGACCGGCCGCCTCCTCCCCCCGGGTGGCGACGGACCACACGTCCTGCTCGGGTACCGGCTGAGAATCATGCCCGGTACTGGTCGCCTCGCGCCACACGTGGTCTCCCGTCGGAGTTCCGGCGGCCGGTTCGCCGGGCTCCGCCGCCCCGGCGGGGGCGGTCGGGGCGGGGTCGGCCGGGGCGAAGGCACGCAGCAGGCTGGCCACGCCGGCAGCCAGGTCACCGGCACCGGTGGCGAGCCGCTCCGCGAACTCCGGGCTGGGGTCCCGCAACGCCGCGATGCCCCGGCAGACCGGGCAGACACAGCATTCGGGCGATCCGGTGGCGAAACCCGCGCCGCCCGTCGTCGCCCCCGACGCCGCCGAGGTCGGGTCGCTGGAGTCGCCCGGGGTGTGACCTAGGACACCCGCGAGGATCCCACCGAGCGGACCCCAGGGCCCCGCTCCGGGCGCGGCGGCGGCCAGCCGGCCGGTGGCCAGCAGCATGGCGACGAGGCGCTCGGCCTCTTCCCGGGCCGAACCCGGATCAGTGGTGCCCATGGGTCGGCTCCTCTCCCGTGGCGACCGGATCGCCGGTCGGGTCAGTGGGCCGCACCGGGTGCTTCTACCCGGAGCTTGAGCTGCTTCAACGCGGCGTCCATGATCATTTTCTCGGCCTTGCGGCGAAACATGCCGAGCATGCCCACGGAGAGCTCCACCTCGAGGGTGTAGGTCACCGTGGTGGTTCCGTCCGCGTTCCCGACCAGGTCGTACGAGCCCCGCTGCGACCTCTGCATCTTCGAGGGCGCCACCAGGTGCCACTCGATCCGGGAGATGTCCGCGGCGTACTCGTAGGCCAGCACGTACTCGTCGGCCATCACGCCGGCGTCGATGGTGAACCGGACCTGGCTGGCGTAGCCGTCCTCGTACTCCTCGATCACCTCCGCCCGCCGGACCGCCTCGGCCCACTCCGGGTAGCTGGGGAAGTCGCAGATGATCGACGCCACCCGGTCCGGTGGCGCGCCGACGATGATCGACTGGGTGGAGGAGTCC
This sequence comes from Micromonospora sp. SL4-19, assembly GCF_047921475.1. Lineage (NCBI taxonomy): Bacteria > Bacillati > Actinomycetota > Actinomycetes > Micromonosporales > Micromonosporaceae > Micromonospora > Micromonospora sp. SL4-19. The sequence continues at coordinate 68,390 of NZ_JBLROB010000006.1, read as the reverse complement.
GCCATGGGGGGAGGCTACCCGGCGGCGGGCTCGCGCGCGCCGCTCCACCCCGGGGCGTTCACGGGGACCCGTCGGCGACGCGTCCCACCAGCCGGGTGGGCAACCTCCCCACCTCATTCAGCGGAGCGGGCGGGTAGGTTTCGACAGAGCCGGACCCGGCCGGCGCGAGCACGAGGGAGTTCAGGTGCGCGAGTTCTCCGTTCCGCCGATCGTCACCGTCGGCGACGCGGCCAACCTGACCGACCCGGTCTGGGAAAACGCCGAGGCCGCCCCCGACGCCGTGCAGTTCGTCCGGCGGATCGGCGGCGAGGGCAGCCCCCGGGCGGAGGTGACCTGCCGGCAGTTCCGCGACGAGGTCGTCGCGGTTGCCCGCGGCCTGGTCGCCGCCGGCATCTCCCCCGGTGACCGGGTCGGGCTGATGAGCCGCACCTGCTACGAGTGGACCCTGCTCGACTACGCCATCTGGGCCGCCGGCGCGGTGACCGTACCGATCTACGAGACCTCCAGCGCCGAGCAGGCCGCCTGGATCCTCGCCGACTCCGGCGCGGTCGCCGTGGTGGTGGAGACCGCCGCGCACGCCGCCCTGGTCGGCGCGGTCCACGATCGGCTGCCCGAGCTGCGCCACGTCTGGCAGCTCGAGTCGGGCGCGGTGGACGAGCTGACCGCGGCCGGCGGGTCGGTCGACCAGGTCGAGATCGAGGCACGCCGCTCGGCGCTCAAGGCCGACGACCTCGCCACCATCATCTACACCAGCGGCACCACCGGCCGCCCCAAGGGCTGTCTGCTGACCCACCGCAACATGTACGCCGACATCGCCAACGCGGTGCCGGTGCTGCCGAACCTGTTCCGGCAGGGTGCCTCCACCGTGCTGTTCCTGCCGCTCGCGCACGCCTTCGCCCGGCTCATCCAGATCGGCGTGGTGCAGGCCCGGGCCACCATGGCGCCCTGCTCGGACACCAAGAACCTGGTCGCCGAGCTCCAGGAGTTCAAGCCGACGTTCGTGCTCTCCGTGCCCCGCGTCTTCGAGAAGGTCTACAACGGTGCGCGGCAGAAGGCCGAGGCCGAGGGGAAGGGCCGGATCTTCGACCGGGCCGAGAAGGTCGCGATCGCCTACAGCGAGGCGCTGGAGACCACTGCCGGCCCGGGCCTGGCGCTGCGCGCCCAGCACGCGGTCTTCGACAAGCTGGTCTACGGCAGGCTGCGGGCGGCGATGGGTGGCCGGTGCCGCGACGCGATCTCCGGCGGCGCCCCGCTCGGCGCTCGGCTCGGGCACTTCTTCCGGGGCGTGGGGGTGACCATCTACGAGGGTTACGGCCTGACCGAGACCTCCCCGGCCGCCGCCGCGAACCTGCCCACCGCCATCAGGATCGGCACCGTGGGCCGCCCGCTGCCCGGCGTCACCATCCGGATCGACGACGACGGCGAGATCCTGATCTCCGGCGAGCTGATCTTCCAGGGCTACTGGCACAACGAGGCGGCCACCGCCGAGGTGCTCGCCCCGGACGGCTGGTTCCGCACCGGCGACCTGGGCCAGCTCGACGAGGACGGCTACCTGCGCATCACCGGCCGCAAGAAGGAGATCATCGTGACCGCGGGCGGCAAGAACGTCGCCCCGGCGCTGCTGGAGGACCAGGTCCGGGCTCACCCACTGGTCAGCCAGTGCCTGGTGGTCGGCGACCGGCAGCCGTTCATCGCGGCGCTGGTCACCATCGACGAGGAGGCGCTGCCGAAGTGGCTGGCCGCGCACGGCCGGCCGGAGACCACCGGCGTCGCCGAGCTGCGCGACGACGAGGCGCTGCGGGCCGAGGTCCAGGGCGCGATCGACCTGGCCAACCAGTCGGTCTCCCGGGCCGAGGCGATCAAGGTGTTCCGGATCCTGCCGCAGGACTTCACCGAGGCCACCGGCGAGCTGACCCCATCGCTCAAGGTCAAGCGGCAGGTCGTGCAGAAGACGTACGCCGCGGAGATCGCGGATATCTACCGTCGCTGACTACGATCCGTCACGTGCCCACCTCGACCCCCGGCCAACCACAGACGCAGTTCCTCGCCGCTGCCGCGCGCCTGGTTCTTCTGGCGCTGGTCGCCGCCCTGACCCTGTTCGCCACCGGCGACGTGACCGAGCTCTGGTGGATCGCCGTGCTCGGCGTCGCCGGGCTGCCCGCCGTGCTGGCCCCGCAGCACCGGCTGCTCGGGCCGCTCAGCCGCTTCGCCGAGGTGGTGGTCCTCGGCCTGGCCGCCAGCAAGGTCGCCGCCGACACCCACCTGACCGCGGTGACCGACGGGCTGGGCGCCTCGGCGGTGCTGCCGTACCTCGCCGTGCCGGTCACCGTGACGGCGCTGCGCCGCCGGTTCCGGGAGGGCGCGGCGCTGCTCGCCGTGGCCGCGGCCACCCTGCTGGTCAGCGCGGCCCTCACCGACGCCGGCGACGGGCGGCAGCTCGGCCAGCTCGGATATCTCGCGGTCTGCGCCCAGTGGCTGATCCTGGCCGGCCTCGGCCTGTACACGGCCGGCATGCTGCAGCGGGTGATGCGCGTGCGCGGCGAGGGCAAGCCCCAGCCGTACGCGGAGGCGACCCGGCTGCTGACCCAGCTGCGTACGGTCGCCCGCCAACTGCCCGGCGCCACCCTCGACCCGGGCGGCATCTCCGAGCACCTGCTGGAGGAGCTGCGGGTGGTGGCGAAGACCGACCGGGGCGCGGTGCTGTCCGCCAGCGGGGGCGGTCGGCTGGTGGTGCTCGCCCAGATCGGCGCGGACCGGGTGGACTGGGAGACCACGCTCGACGCGGACTCGGCGATCGCCGACGCCTGGGCCAGCCAGCAGCCGCACACCTCGACCCGCTCGCAGGCCCGCTCGCAGCACTCCGGCGAGGTCTCCGCGCTGATCGTGCCGTTGGTCGCCGGGGTGCGGACGGTGGGTCTGGTGGTCATCGAGGCGGACACCGCGCACGCGTACCCGCCGCCGGTGGTCTCCCGGGTGACCGCGCTGACCGGCCCGGCGGCGCTGCGCCTGGAGGCCGCGCTGCTCTTCGACGAGGTGCGGTCGCTGGCCACCAACGAGGAGCGCCAGCGGCTGGCCCGGGAGATCCACGACGGGGTCGCCCAGGAGCTGGTGATGGTCGGGTACGGCATCGACAACGCCCTGGCCACCGTCCACGACGACGCCGAGGAGACCGCCGACTCGCTGCGTACGCTGCGCCAGGAGGTCACCCGGGTGATCACCGAGCTGCGGCTGAGCCTGTTCGAGCTGCGCAGCGAGGTGGACCGGCACGGCGGCCTGGCCGCCGCGATCGCCGAGTACGCGCGCACCGTCGGCGCGTCCGGCGGCCTGCGGGTGCACCTGTCCCTGGACGAGTCCACCGCCCGGCTGCCCGCCGCCACCGAGGCCGAACTGCTGCGCATCGCCCAGGAGGCGGTCACCAACGCGCGCAAGCACGCCGGGGCGTCGAACCTGTGGGTCACCTGTGAGGTGGACCCCCCGTACGCGCAGATCGAAGTGTCGGATGACGGTCACGGCATCGCTGACCAGCGCCACGACGGGCACTATGGTCTTGCGATCATGGCCGAGAGGGCGGAACGTATCCGGGGCCGGCTGGAGATCAGACCACGACGACCCAGCGGCACGACCGTGGCGGTGGTTCTCGGCTCCTCGCCCCGGGCGCGATAAGGTGCGCGGCAGCGTCGCAGCAGCAGAAGGGGAGTAACCCGAGGATGACCACCAGCCCGACACCGGCCACCCGTACCAAGGTTCTCCTTGTCGACGATCACGACCTGATCCGTAAGGGTCTGCGGCACGCCTTCGAGCGAGACCGGCAGTTCGAGGTCGTGGGCGAGGCCGCCACGGCCGCGGAAGGCGTACGCCAGGCCGGCGCGCTCCAGCCGGACGTCGTGATCATGGACCTGCGGCTGCCCGACGGCAGCGGCCTGGAGGCGACCCGCGCCCTGCGCAAGTCCAGCGCCTCGATGGGCATCGTCGTGCTCACCATGTACGCCGGCGACGACCAGCTCTTCGGTGCCCTGGAGGCGGGGGCGAGCGCCTTCGTGCCGAAGACCGCCCCGGCCGACGAGGTGGTGGCCGCCGCCCGGCACGCCGCCTCCTCCCCCAGCGCGTTCACCGCGGCCGACCTGGCCGAGGCCATGAAGCGCCGGCTGGCCCCGTCCGGCCCGCAGCTCTCTCCGCGGGAGGGCCAGGTGCTGCGGCTGCTCGCCGACGGCATGAGCGTCGCCGGCATCGCCAAGCAGCTGTTCGTCAGCGAGTCGACCGCCAAGACGCACATCTCCAAGCTCTACGAGAAGCTGGGCGCCGCCAACCGTGCCCAGGCGCTGATGACCGCGCTGCGGCTGGGTCTGCTGGAGGCCCCGGACGCCCCCAAGTTCTAGCGGCACCCGACAGCTCGACCGGAGAGGCCCGCGACCGCACCCCGGACGCGGGCCTCTCCGGCATTCCGGACGAACGCGGACGGTGAGGAGCCGACCGCGTAGCGACGACGGTCTTTGCAGCGGGAGAACGGGCGGGCAGAATACCCGGGTGGCCCGCGCGGGCGGCAGCTCGCGCGCTGTTGACACAAAGGGGCGAGCGCATGCAGCGGCCGGACTGGGCACCCGACACCATCGACATCGAGCGCCCGAGCGTGGCCCGCATGTACGACTACTACCTGGGCGGCTCGCACAACTTCGCGGCCGACCGGGCCGCCGCCCGGGCGATGGTGGACGCCGTGCCGGAGGCCCCGCTGATGGCCCAGGCCAACCGGGCCTTCCTCCGCCGGGCGGTGCAGTTCCTGGCCGAGTCGGGAGTGCGCCAGTTCCTCGACATCGGCTCCGGCATCCCGACCGTCGGCAACGTGCACGAGGTCGCCCAGCGGATCGACCCGGAGTGCCGGGTGGTCTACGTCGACGTCGACCCGGTCGCGGTGGCGCACAGCCTGGAGATCCTGGCCGGCAACGACCGGACCGCGGTGATCCGGGAGGACCTCCGCCGTCCGGAGGCGATCCTCGGCCACCCCGAGGTCACCCGACTGCTGGACTTCACCCAGCCGGTCGCCGTGATGATCGTGGCGGTCCTGCACTTCATCCCGGACGCGGACCGGCCGGAGGAGATCCTGCGGACGCTGCGGGCGGCGCTGGCCCCCGGCAGCCACCTGGTCATGTCGCAGGCCAGCGACGACGGCCGTACCGGGACGGGCGAGCGGGCCGAGGCCGAGCAGGTCTACCGCCGCACCGACAACCAGCTCTGGATCCGCAGCCGGGCCGAGCTGACCGCGCTCTTCGACGGCTTCGAGCTGGCCGAGCCGGGCGTGGTCTGGGTGCCGCAGTGGCGCCCGGAGTCGCCGGAGCACGCGGAGAACGCCGCGCAGGCGGTCTTCCTGGGCGGCGTCGGGCGACTCGGTGGGTGACGGGCCCGCCGCCGCGACCCGATCCTGCCCCGACACCTTCGCGCGGGCCTGGGCCAAGGCGGTCTCCGGGACCAGCTACCTGCCCATGACCCAGGCCCAGCTGGAGGCCCTGCTCCAGCGACTCACCGAGCGGCTGGCCGCGGCGCTGCGGACCGAGCCGTTCGACCGGCGCGTCGGCCAGCAGGTCGGCGCCGAGCTGGTGCGGGCGCACATCGCCTCCGCCGAGGGCCTGGGCCGCACCATCGAGGTGATCCAGCTTCGCCTGGTCCGTGACCTCGGCCTGGTCGCCGACGACGTCGAGGACCGGATGGCCCGGCTGCTCGCCACGGTCGCCACCGGGTACGCCCGCGCCCTGCGCGACCGCACCCTCGACGAGCAGGAGTCCATCCGCCGGGCCGCGATGACGGCCCGGACGCAGGCCGCCCGGGCGCTGCGGGACAGCGAGGCCCGGTTCCGGCACCAGGCCACCCACGACCCGCTGACCGACCTGCCCAACCGCACCCTGTTCACCGAGCGGCTCACCGCCGCGCTCAGCGAGCCCGGCCGCAGCGCCGACCGGATCGGGGTCTGCTTCCTCGACCTGGACCGGTTCAAGGTGATCAACGACTCGCTCGGCCACCAGGTCGGCGACTCGCTGCTGGTGTCGGTGGCGCAGCGGCTGCGCCGGGCCCTCGGCAAGCATCTGGTGGCCCGGCTCGGCGGGGACGAGTTCGTCATCCTGATCGAGCACACCGGCGGCACCGAGGACGCTGTCAAGGTCGCCGAGGCCGCCCTCGCGGCGGTGCGCGAGCCGGCAGTCGTCGACGGGCACGAGCTGACCGTGTCGGCCAGCATCGGCATCGTGGAGCGGCCGGTGGCCGGCACCACGCCGATGGAGCTGATGCGGGCCGCGGACAGCACCCTGCACTGGGCCAAGGCGGCCGGCGGCGCCCGCTGGTCGATCTTCGACGCCGACCGCAACCGGCAGGAGCTGGCCCGGTACGCCCTCTCCGCGGCCATCCCCGCCGCCCTGGACCGGGGCGAGTTCTACCTCGACTACCAACCGCTGACCTCGCTGCGCGACGGCCGGGTGCTCGGTATGGAGGCACTGGTCCGCTGGCGCCACCCGGAGCTGGGCGTGCTCCAGCCGGACAGCTTCATCGGGCTGGCCGAGGAGACCGGGCTGATCGTCCGGCTCGGCAGCTGGGTGCTCGCCGAGGCCTGCCGGGAGGCCCGGACCTGGTCGGCGGGGCGCGACGGCGCGCCGTTCGTCAGCGTCAACCTGGCCGTCCGTCAGCTGCACCGGCCCGACCTGGTGCAGGAGGTGCGAGGCGTGCTCGGGCGGACCGGGTTGCCCCCCGAGCGGCTTCAGGTGGAGGTCACCGAGAGCACCATGATGAGCACGGTCGCGGAGCCGGTACGTGCCCTGCGCGTGCTCAACGACCTCGGGGTACGTGTGGCCATCGACGACTTCGGCACCGGCTACTGCAACCTGGCGTACCTGCGGGATCTGCCGGTCACCGAGCTGAAGGTGGCCGGCGAGTTCGTGACCGGGATGCGCGCCCCGGCGGACGACCCGGGCAGCCGCACCGACGAGCGGATCCTCGCCTCACTGGTCTCCCTCGCCCACGCCCTCGACCTGACCGTCACCGTCGAGGGCGTGGAAACCGCCGAGCAGGCCGAGCGGTTGCGGGCGATCGGCTGCGACGCCGGCCAGGGCTGGCACTTCGGCCGCCCGGGTCCGGCGGCGCCGCACCTTCGCAGCTCCCTCGCCGGGGTCAGGTCCGCGTCCGCGGCCGGCGGCCGTCCTCCCCGTTGAGGTAGGCCAGCACCGCCAGCACCCGCCGGTTGTCGTCGTTGGACGGCGGCATCCGCAGCTTGCTGAAGATGTTGTTGATGTGCTTGCTGACCGCCTTCTCGGTGACGAAGAGCCGGGCGGCGATCGCCGCGTTCGATCGGCCCTCGGCCATCAGGCCCAGCACCTCCCGCTCCCGCGCGGTCAGCTCCGCCAGCGGCTCCGCCCCGGCCCGGCTGGCCAGCAGCTGGGCGACCACCTCCGGGTCCATCACCGTGCCGCCGGCGGCCACCCGGCCCACCGCGTCGACGAACTGGTCCACGTGGGACACCCGGTCCTTGAGCAGGTATCCGACGCCGCCGAGCCGGTCCGAGAGCAGCTCCCGGGCGTACAGCTGCTCGACGTGCTGGGACAGCACGAGGATCGGCAGCCCGGGGATCTCCGTACGGGCCCGGATGGCGGCCTGCAACCCCTCGTCGGTGAAGGTGGGCGGCAGCCGTACGTCGATCACCGCGACGTCCGGGCGGTGCGCGGTCAACGCGGGCAGCACGGACGGCCCGTTGTCGACGGCGGCGACGACCTGGCAGCCGAACGCCTCCAGGATGCGGATCAGCCCGTCCCGGAGGAGGGCGAGGTCCTCGGCGATGACAACTCGCAAGGCAGCTCCATGCTGACGACGGTGGGCCCACCGGCCGGGCTGGACACCACCATCGTTCCATCGAACGCCGCCAGGCGGCGCCCGATACCCGCCAGGCCGCTGCCCGCCGTCGGGTCGGCACCGCCGCGGCCGTCGTCACCGACCACGATGGTCAGCCGCCCGTCGGCGTGGCCGAGGCGGATCCAGGCCCGGGTCGCCCCGCTGTGCTTGGTGACGTTCGCCAGCCCCTCCGCCACCGCGAAGTACGCCGCGGACTCCACCGGGGCCAGCGGGCGGCCCGGCAGGTCGACCGCCACCTCCACGGGCAACGGCACGGCGAGCGCCAGCGCCCGCACCGCGCCGTCCAGTCCCCGCTCGGCGAGCACCGGCGGGTGGATGCCGCGAACCAGCCCGCGTAGCTCGGCCAGGGCCTGCCCGCTCGTTTCCCGGGCCTCGGCGAGCAGCCGCCGGACCGCGTCCGGATCGCGCTGGACGAGCTGCTCGGCCAGGCCGATGCTCATGCTCAGCGCGACCAGCCGGGCCTGCGCGCCGTCGTGCAGGTCTCGTTCGATCCGCCGTAGCTCCGCCGCCTGGGCGTCCACCGTCTCGGCCCGGGTGACGGTGAGCTGGCGGACCCGCAGCGCCAGCTCGGCGGCCCGGGTCGGCGGCAGGAAGAACCCGGCGAAAGCCGTGTGCAGCCAGACCAGCCAGCGCCCGGCGGCCAGCCCGCCCCACAGGAAGAGCACCCCCAGGGGAAAGCAGAGCAGCGCCTGGAAGAGGTTGCCGATCGGCCAGAACGGGCCGTAGCCCCACCAGTCGACGGTGAGGTACAGCGCCAGCGGCAGCCCGACCACGCCCTCCAGCCCGTACAGCGGAACGACGAACGCGGCCAGGCACACCGCGCCGGTCAGCACGCCGGGCAGCAGCCAGGCCAGGTCCCGCCAGGTGGCCGGATCGGTCACCACCCAGCGGAACCGCCGCCAGGTGCCGAACTGTGCGCCGGCCGGCGCCGGCAGGTACGGCGTGGTCATCTCCACCCCGCTCCAGCCGGCAAGGCGGCGGTGCAGGCCGGTGCAGTGGCGTACCAGCGCGGTGGCCGCCGGGAACAGGGCGAACCCGACGCCGAAGAGCGGGATGAGGGCCAGCGACGCCAGCGACAGCACGAAGAGCGCGACGTGCGTGGTCAACGACAGCAGGAAGATCAGCAACCCCTGCGCGGCGGTGACCGCGCCGGGCCGGATCCACGCACGGATCAATCCGCGTACCGAGCTGTCCACGGGCTCCATTCTCCGCCACCGGCGGCACCCGATCGGTGGTGCTGGCACCACCTCCGGTCGGCGGGATGACACCCCTGACGTCGGCCCCGGCGGCCCGAAGGATCGAGGACGTGACGGGGGTCGGCCCGCGATCCCCGACCCACCCGACCGGTGACGACGAAAGGAAACCCGAGATGTCCCCGCAACGACTGGCCGGCCTGCCGTCCGGCCGCCGCGGCAAGTACGCGGTCCTCGTCCTCTGGCTGGTGCTGCTCGGGGTGGCCGGTCCGCTCGCGGTGAAGCTCAGCGAGGTGCAGGACAACTCGGCGCTCGGCGCGCTGCCGGCCGGCGCCGAAAGCAGCCTGGCCGTGCAACGGGCCGAGGCCGCCTTCCCCGAATCGCGGCGGCCGCTGGCCATCGCCGTCTACGTCCGCGACGCCGGCCTCACCGCGGCCGACCGCGCCCGGGTCGACGCCGATCGCGCCGTCTTCGCCCGGTACGCCGACGGCGGTGTGGTGTCCCCTGCGGTGCCCAGCGCCGACGGTCGGGCCCTGCTGCTCTCCCTCCCGGTCACCGAGGACGACAACCGGCGCGCCGAGGCGGTCAGCGCGCTCAAGGACCGGCTGGCCGACGGTGCGCCGCCTGGCCTGCGGACCGCGCTGACCGGAGACGCGGCCGCCGAACACGACATCTTCGACGCGTTCGGCGGCATGGACGGCGCGCTGCTGCTGGCGACCGCGGCCACCGTCGCCCTGCTCCTGCTGGTCACCTACCGCAGCCCGGTGCTGTGGCTGATCCCGCTGGTCGCGGTCGCCATCGCCAACCAGCTCGCCGGCGGCGTGGTCTACCTGCTGGCCAGGCACGCCGGGCTGGCCGTCGACTTCCAGAGCCAGACCATCCTGACCGTGCTGGTCTTCGGCGTCGGCGTGGACTACGCCCTGCTGCTCATCGCCCGGTACCGCGAGGAACTGCGCCGACACGCCGACCGGCACGCCGCGATGGCGGCGGCGCTGCGCCGCTCGTACGGCGCGGTGTGCGCCTCGGCGGCGACCGTCGCGATCGGACTGCTCTGCCTGCTCGCGGCGGACCTGCCCTCGACCCGCGGCCTGGGCCCGGTCGGCGCGATCGGCATCGGCGCGGCGCTGCTCGCCATGACCACCCTGCTGCCGGCGGTGCTCGTCCTGCTCGGCCGGTGGCTGTTCTGGCCGTTCGTGCCCCGATACACCCCCGACGCCGGCACCCGCGACCGCACCGCCGACCACGGCGTCTGGCGCCGGATCGCCGCACTGGTCGCCAACCGGCCGCGCGCGGTGTGGGTCGGCACCGCCGCCGTGCTGGTCGCGCTGACCTTCGGCATCGGCAACCTCAGCCTCGGCCTGCCCGACAAGGAGTCCTTCACCACCGAGGTCGGCTCGGTCACCGGGCAACGGCTGATCGCGGCCCACTACCCGGGCGGCTCGGCCGCGCCCGCCGAGATCCTGGCCGGCGCCGGCGCGGCCGACCAGGTGCTGGCCGCCGCCCGCGCAGTGCCCGGCGTCGCCGAGGTGGGCACGCCGGAGCGCTCGGCCGACGGCCGGTGGATCCGCGTCCCGGCGGTGCTCGCCGCCGCCCCGGACAGCGGGGCCGCCCAGGACACGGTGACCCGGCTGCGTATCGCCGTGCACGCGGTGCCCGACGCGCAGGCCCTGGTCGGGGGGAGGACCGCGAGCCTGCTCGACGAGCAGCGCACCGTGAACCGGGACAACAGGACGGTCATTCCGCTGGTGCTCGCCGTCGTCCTGGTCATCCTGGTGCTGCTGCTGCGGTCCCTGGTCGCGCCGCTGCTGCTGATGGGGAGCGTGGTGCTGTCGTACGCGGCCGCGATGGGGGCCGCCGGACTGCTGCTCGACGCGCTGGGCCACCCCCGGTTGTTCGTGGGGGTCCCGTTGCAGGCCTTCCTGTTCCTGGTGGCGCTCGGGGTGGACTACACGATCTTCCTGATGACCAGGGCCCGGGAGGAGGCCGCGCTGATCGGCCACCGGCCGGGCATGCTGCGCGCGCTGACGGTCACCGGTGGCGTGATCACCAGTGCGGGGTTGGTGCTCGCGGCCACGTTCGGCGCGCTGCTGGTGCTGCCGCTGGTGCCGTCGGTGCAGATGGGCGTCATCGTGGCCGTCGGCATCCTGCTCGACACGCTCCTGGTCCGCAGCCTGCTGGTCCCGGCGCTGACCCTGGACCTGGGCGCCCGCACCTGGTGGCCGGGCCGGCTGTCCCGCCGGGCACCCCACCCGGCACCGCCGCCCCCGGCCGAGCGGGCCCTGGCCCGAACCTGACCCGGCCGGCACTGGCGGCTCAGCCGGCGAGGAGGGTCGCCATCCGCTCGGCCTGGGCCTCCCAGCGCCACTCCTTCTCCACCCAGGCACGGCCGGCCGCGCCGAACTGGCGGGCCAGGTCCCGGTCGGCGAGCAGCGTCGCCACCCGGTCGGCGAGCTGGGCCACATCCCGGCCCCGGACCACGTACCCGGTCTCCCCCTCGCGGACGGCGTCCGGCGCGCCACCGGAGTCCCCGGCCACCACCGGCAGCCCGGTCGCGCTGGCCTCCAGGTAGACGATCCCCAGGCCCTCGACGTCCAGCCCCCGGTTGCGGGTACGGCAGGGCATGGCGTACACGTCGCCGGCGGCGTAGTGGGCGGGCAGCTCGGCCGACGGCACCGAACCGGTGAAGACCACGTCGCGTTCCACGCCGGTCTGCCGGGCCAGCTCCTCCAGCGCCGCCCGGTACGGCCCGCCGCCGACGATCAGCAGCGCTGCGTCCGGCACCCGGCGGCGGATCTCCGGCATCGCCCGGATCAGCATGTCCTGCCCCTTGCGGGGCACCAGGCGCGAGACGCACACCACGACCGGCCGATCGGCCAGGCCCAGATGCCTCCGCACCTGCGCCCCGTTCACGTCCGGGTGGTACGAATCCACATCGACGCCCGGCGCGAGCCGGCGCAGCTCGGTCAACCCGTCCAGCACCCGGGCCAGCCGGACCCGGGTGTACTCGCCCAGGTAGGTGGTGACGTCCACGCCCCGGCCGATCCGGCGCAGCGCCGCTCGCGCGCCGGGCAGCGCGGCCCAGCCGACCTCGTGCCCGTGGGTCAGCGCCACCGCCCGCCGGATCCCGGCCCGCCGGCGCAGCCCCGCCGCGAGCAGCCCCAGCGGGGCCGCCGCACCGAACCACACCGTGTCGCAGTCGTACGCCCGGGCCAGCTTCGCGGCGCGGCGGGCGACCAGCGGCGTGGGCAGCAGCACCTTGGTGCGTTCCCGAACCACCTCGAAGGGTTGGTCGGCGTCGAACTTGGCGGCGCCCCGCCAGCTCGACGCGTATACCACCACCGAGCCCGGGGGCTGGCGCACGGCGAGGTTGTGCACGAAGGACTGGATGCCGCCGGGACGGGGCGGGAAGTCGTTGGTGATCAGCAAGGTCCGGCTCATCTGCCGATCTCCCTGGCGTAGGCGCGGGCGGCGGCCATCCGCTCCACGGTGGACGGGTGGGACGCCGACCACAGGTACTCCCAGCGGGGCGGGTCGGGGTCGGCCAGGTTGACCCCGGCCAGGCGACGCTGCATCGCCTCGAAGGTGACCGGGTCGTCGGTGAGTGCCAGCGCGTGCGCGTCGGCCCGGGCCTCCACCCGCCGCGACACCAGCGCCTGCACCGGGGTGGCCACCAGCCCGGCCACCGTGATCAGCGCGATCAGCAGCGGGAACGCCCGGGGCTGCGCGATCGAGTCGACCCCGGCCAGCCGCAGCAGCGGCGGCCAGGAGCCGAGCAGGTAGAGGGCCACCACCGCGGCGGCGGCGCCGAGCGCCCCGACCAGGGTGGCGGTCCAGACGTCCCGGTCCTTCGCGTGCCCCAACTCGTGGGCGACGACGCTGGTCACCTCCTCGGGGGTGGCCTCGCGCAGCAGGGTGTCGTAGACCACCACCCGCCGGGTGGGCCCCAGCCCCGAGACGTACGCGTTGACCGCCCGGGTCCGCCGGGACGCGTCGGCGACCAGCACGTCGCGGACCGGCACCCCGTCGCGGGCGGCCATGCTCATCAGCTCGGTCCGCAGCGGGCCGGGCTCCATCGGGGTGAACCGGTTGAACACCGGCTCCACCAGCACCGGCAGCACGAACGACAGCAGCACCACCAGCCCGGCGGCGCCGGCCGCGCCGAACGCCCACCACCAGCGGGGGGCGAGTTGGACGACGGCGTAGAAGCCGAGCAGGACCAGCGCGCCGATGACCGCGCTGACGGCGTACGACTTCACCAGGTCCACCGTCCAGCCACCCCAGCCGTGGGTGCTCAGCCCGTACCGGGTCAGCACGGTCTGCCGCCAGGCGGCGAAGGGCAGGGTGAGCAGGTCGGCGAGGAGCATCACGGCGAGGCCGCCGAGCACCGCCTGGGCGGCCCAGTGCCCGCCGAACGGCCGGCCGGCGAGCTCCACGAGGCGGCCACCGAGCGGGGTCACCCCGAGCGCCAGCGCCACCACCAGCCCGACGGCGAGCGCCGCCCACCCGGCCGGGCGCAGCGCGGCGTGGAACGCCCGACCCCGGGCCACCTGCTCGACCGGGAGCGCCCGCAGCGTGGCCAACTGGTCGGCTCGGGGCGCCGGCGGCCGGCTCCACGGGATCAGCAGCGCGCCGGCGACGACCAGCGCGACCGCCAGCCCGGCGAGCGTGAGCACCGCCCAACCGCGCGGGGTCACCGCGGCACCCTGCCGCAGGCGCCGATGCCGGGCACCGCGCGCAGGCGGGCCCGGCCGGTCGTCTTCGGGGCCACCACCCCCCGCGCGCCGCTGCTGCTGCGCTGTACCCGCTTCATGCCGCACCCTCTCGCCGTGGCCGCTCATCCTATTGCCCGCCCGGCCGCCGCCCGTAGGGCGTCGGCGCACCGGAGGGGCGGCGTGCCGAGGCCGGGCCGCGTCCGGCACCACGCCCGACGCCAGTAAGACGCCGCGCGACGCCAATCAGACTTGAAATGACGTCACGATGATGCCATCATGACGTCATGGATTTGACGTCGTATGTCGACAGCCTCCGCCGGGAACTGGCCGGCGTCGCCGAGCTCGGCGGCGAGGAGGTCCGCGCGTTGGCCGAGCGGCTCACCGGGTCGATGGAGTCCGCCTTCCGCCTGGCACTGCTGGAGGCGCTGTCCGCGGCGGCCGGCGAAATCACCCGGGATCTCGCCCCGGGGTCGGTCGAGCTGCGCCTACGCGGCCGGGAGGCCAACTTCGTGGTGGCGCCGCCGCCGGTCGAGCCGCCGCTCCAGGCCGGTCCCGTCGATTCCGGCGCCGACGCCTCGCCCGTCCCGGACGCCGAGGACGGCCCGGTGTCACGGATCAGCTTCCGGCTGCCCGACCAGCTCAAGAGCCGGATCGAGGAGGCCGCCAACCGGGAGGGGCTGTCGGTCAACTCCTGGCTGGTCCGGGCCGCCACGGCCGCGGTGCAGTCCGCTCCTCCGGGCCGACCGGCGGCGCGAGCCGCGCGCGGCGGCCAGCGCTACACCGGCTGGGTCCGCTGACCGCCGACACCCCGGCACCGCCCAGCACCGCCATTCCGACCGTCCCGAACCCGGAGGAACCCGCCATGCCCACCTTCGACACCCCGGAACCGATCCAGGTCGTCGTGGACGTCGCCGTCGGCGACATCCGCATCGCGGCCAGCGACCGTGAGACCACGGTCGTCGAGGTACGCCCGACCGACGGCAGCAGGGAGGCCGACATCCAGGCCGCACAGCAGACCCGCGTCGAGTACGCCGACGGCAGGCTGGTGGTCAAGGGGCCGCGACAGCAGGTGCTGGGCATGTTCGGCAAGGTCGGGTCGATCGACGTGACGGTCGACCTGCCGACCGACTCGCGGGTACAGGGCAACGCCTCGGTCGGCGCGTTCCGCTGCACCGGTCGCCTCGGCGAGTGCCGGCTGAAGACCTCTGCCGGCGACATCCATGTCGACCGCACCGGCCCGCTGGACCTGTCCACCGCCGCGGGCGCGGTGGAGGTGACCTCCGCCGCCGGTCGCGCCGAGGTGAGCACCGGCTCCGGCCGGGTCCGGCTGGGCGAGATCGACGGCGGCGCGGTGATCAAGAACTCCAACGGCGACAGCTGGATCGGCACGGTCGCCGGCGACCTGCGGGTGAAGGCGGCCAACGGCAACATCTCCGTCGATCGTGCCGGGGCCGGCGTCACCGCCGCCACCGCCAACGGCGACATCCGGATCGGGGAGGTCCGCCACGGGCCGGTGTCGGTGAAGACCGCGATGGGCGAGCTCGAGGTCGGCATCCACGGCGGCACCGCGGCCTTCCTGGACCTGCACACCTCTTTCGGCACCGTGCGCAACCAGATCGAGCCGTCCGACACCCCGCCCCAGGAGGAACGGACCGTCGAGGTCCGGGCCCGCACCTCGTACGGCGACATCGTCATCCGGCGCAGCTGACCCGCCCCGCCCCCGAGGAGACACGATGACCACTTCGGCCCCACCCGCGATCGCGGCCACCGGGCTCCGCAAGTCCTACGGCGACCACGTGGTGCTCGACGGCATCGACCTGGCCGTGGCGCCGGGCACGATCTTCGCGCTGCTCGGCCCGAACGGCGCCGGCAAGACCACCACCGTGCAGATCCTGTCCACGCTCATCCCGGCCGACGACGGCGAGGCCCGGGTCGCCGGGCACGACGTGACCCGGGAACCCGACGCGGTGCGGGCGGCGATCGGCGTGACCGGCCAGTTCGCCGCCGTCGACGGCCTGCTCACCGGCGCGGAGAACCTGCGCCTGATGGCCGACCTGCACCACCTCGAGCGTGCCGAGGGTCGGCGACGCACCCGCGAGCTGCTGACGCGCTTCGACCTCGTCGAGGCGGGCGACAAGGTTGCCGCCACCTACTCGGGCGGCATGCGTCGCCGGCTCGACCTGGCGATGGGGTTGATCGGCGCGCCGCGCGTGCTCTTCCTCGACGAGCCGACCACCGGCCTCGACCCGCGCAGCCGGCGCGAGGTGTGGCGGATCGTCCGCGACCTCGTCGCCGACGGGATGACCGTCTTCCTCACCACCCAGTACCTCGAGGAGGCGGACCAGCTCGCGGACCGGGTGGCCGTGCTCGACCACGGCCGGCTGATCGCCGAGGGCACCCCGGACGAACTCAAGCGCCTGGTCCCGGGCGGGCACATCGCTCTGCGGTTCACCGATCCGGCGAACCGCGCCGCGGCCGCGTCCCTGCTCGGCGGCCTCCCCGGCACCGACGAGCTCACCCTGCAGGTCCCCGGCGACGGCGGGGTCGCGTCGCTGCGGGCATTGCTCGACCGGCTCGACGACGCCTCGATCGGCGTCGAGTCGCTCGCCGTGCACACTCCCGACCTCGACGACGTCTTCCTGGCGCTCACGAACCAGCCCACCGAGGAGAAGGTCCTCTCATGACCACACTCTCGTACGCCGTCCGTGACTCGAGCACGATGCTGCGCCGCAACCTGCGGCACATGCAGCGCTACCCCTCGCTGACCCTGATGCTCGCCGGCATGCCCGTGCTGTTCCTGCTGCTCTTCGTCTACGTCTTCGGCGGAACCCTGGGCAACGGACTCGGCGGCCCCTCCGGCGGGCGGGCCGCCTACCTCACCTACGTCGTACCCGGCATCCTGCTGATGGGCGTGGCCGGTGCGGCCAACGGCACGGCGATATCGATCGCCACCGACATGACTGAGGGGATCATCGCCCGGTTCCGCACCATGGCGATCGCCCGCGCCTCGGTGCTGACCGGTCACGTGGTCGGCAGCCTGATCCAGACGATGCTCAGCCTGGTCGTGGTGGTCGGTGTCGCGCTGCTGGTCGGTTTCCGGTCCGATACCGGCCCGCTCGCCTGGCTCGCCGCCACCGGGGTGCTGGCCATGACGGCCTTCGCCCTCACCTGGCTGGCGGTGGCTCTCGGGCTGGTCAGCGAGAGCATCGAGACGGCCAGCAACCTACCGATGCCGCTGACGCTCCTGCCCTTCCTCGGCAGCGGTTTCGTGCCCACCGAGTCGATGCCGGCCGGGCTACGCCAGTTCGCCGAGTATCAGCCGTTCACCCCGATCATCGAGACCCTGCGCGGCCTGCTGACCGGCGGCCCGGTCGGGTCGCACGCCATGGCCGCCACCGCCTGGTGCGCCGCCATCGCGCTGGCCAGCTATCTCTGGGCGAAGCGGCTCTACGCCCGCCGGACCGTGCGCTGACCGGCCCCGTCTGGACCGTGGTGGTTCACGCCGCCCGGCCCCGCCTGATCCGGCGGGGCCGGGCGGCGGGCGTCGGTGCCAGCACCTCCACCGCGAAGCCGGCCCGGGCGAACACCTCGATCGCCCGGTGCTCGGCCGCGCCCAGCCGGGCCGCCGGCGACTCCACGTCGAGCAGCGCGGTCACCAGGCAGCCGGAACAGCCGGCGCCGCGGATCCCGCAGGTGTCACAGTCGATGAGCATCGTGCCTCCTGCCGGAGTCTGGCGGCGGGCGCGACCTCCTCGTCACCACCCGACCACCGTCGGTCAGGTCGGACACTAGTCACCGGGTACGACACAAACGGACAACCGGTGATCAACGGTCAGGAGCGGGACAGCCGGCGCAGCAGCGAGTCGGCACCCAGCGGGTACGCGCCGTGCCGGCGTACCCCGTCGGCGACCTCCCGGTCGGAGGAGACCACCACCACCGGCCGGCCGGCCGGCTCGGCGCGGACCAGCCGCCGGATCAGCTCGTCGGCGGTCTCCCCCTTGCGCGAGAAGAGCACCCGCACCCCGCGCGGCGCGGGCGGTAGCCCGTGGATCCGCTCCGCGCCGTCGAAGACCACGGTGACCTCGTCGCCGGTCTGCGCGGCGATCCCGCCCAGCCCGCTGATCAGCCGTTTGCGCTGCTGCTCCAGCGACATCTCACCGAAGCCGCGCTTGGTGACGTTGTAGCCGTCCACCACCAGGTGTGCCTTGGGCAGCGCGAGCAACTGGTCCAGCCGGGCCGGGTCGTCGGTGTCCCGGGCGCGGGCCGCCGCCCCGGCCGCGGTGGTGGCCGCCTGGTCGGCGAAGGCGTCGGCGACGAAATCCGCCGGCAGCTTCGCCACCGGGTCGAGGGCCAGCTCGCGGCGCAGCCCCACCGCCGCCTGGCCGATGGTCTCCAGCAGCAGCCACAGCTTCGCGTCGTCGACCGACCGAGCCTCCTTGGCGCTGGCCCGGGCCACCCCCGCGGCGGACTCCGCCTCAGCCAGCCGGGCCCGGACGCGGCGCAGCTCGGCGTCCGCGTCGGCCGCCGCCCGGGTGGCCCGGCCCCGCTCGGTGGCGAGTATCTCGGTGGCCTTGCGCTCCCGGGCCTGGGTCTCCCGCAGCAGGCGGGCCGACTGGCGGGCATCCTCGCGGAGCTGGCCCAGTTCCTCCCGGACCCGGGCGAGCTCGTCACGCAGCTTCTCCGCCTCGACCCGGGCCACCGCCCGGTCGTGCTCGGCACGGCTGGCCCGCTGCTCGGCCTCCCGGACCAGCTCGGCCACCACCGCGCTGTCCGCCTCGGCCCGCACCGCGGCACCGCTGGCCTCGATCAGCTCCCGCCAGCCCCGGGGCCTGGCCAGGTAGGCCAGCGCGGCCACCTCGACCGGGTCGGCGGCGGCCGGGGCGGTCCCCTCCACCACGGCCGAGCCGAGGTCACCGGCGTCGGCCAGCACCCGCGCGGTGACCCGCTGGCGGAACAGCGGGTCGGCGGTGAGCTGGGCGGCGATGGCCGGGGCGCCCAGCCGGGCGCGGCGGTTCGGGGCGAACTTGGCGACCCGGCGCAGCGGCACGGGCACCTCGTCGCCGGGCAGACCGGGCAGCACGGCGGCGGTGAGCGCCACGATCCGCTGCCGGACCGGCTCGGGCAGGCTGGGCTCCGGCTCGGGCGCGGCCCAGCGGATGTCGGTCTCCGCGCCGCCCATGTCCGGATCCACGGCCGCCGTGCCCTCACCAGCGTCGTGCGCGGCGGCCACCGGCTCCTCTGCGGGGAGGTGGTCGTCGTACGGCTCGGTGAGGGGCATGTGGCAAGTCTCCCACCGCAGACGGGCTCACCGCCCGGTGAGTGAGCCGATCTCTCATCCTAGTCCCGTGGTAACGAGCGGGACAGGTGGGACGGGAGTGTCGGACCCGCCCGCTAGCGTGCCGCCCGTGACGCGTGCGGAGTACGTCCAGGAGGCGCTGGCCGGCCTGGATCGGGCGGCGGGCACCGGGGTCGACCCCGCGCTGCCGCTCTACGCGACCACCTTCGTGGTGGTCGACCTGGAGACCACCGGCGGCGCGCCGGACGGCGGCGGGATCACCGAGATCGGCGCGGTGAAGGTGCGCGGCGGCGAGGAGTTGGGCGTGCTCGCCACCCTGGTCAACCCGGGCGAGCCGATCCCGCCGTTCATCACCGTGCTGACCGGCATCACCCAGGCCATGCTGATCCCCGCCCCGCCGATCGAGCAGGTGCTGCCGAGCTTCCTGGAGTTCATCGCCGACGCCGTGCTGGTGGCCCACAACGCCCCTTACGACGTGGGCTTCCTCAAGGCCGCCTGCGCCCGGCACGGCTACCGCTGGCCCAACCCCCGGGTGCTGGACACCGCGGCGCTGGCCCGCCGGGTGCTCACCCGCGACGAGGTGCCCAACCGGAAGCTGGGCACCCTGGCCGCCTACTTCCGCACCGCCACCCAGCCGACCCACCGGGCCCTGGACGACGCCAAGGCCACCGTCGACGTGCTGCACGGGTTGATCGGCCGACTCGGCGGGCACCGGGTGGACACCATCGGCGAGGCGATCGAGTTCGCCCGGGCGGTCACCCCCACCCAGCGCCGCAAGCGGCACCTCGCCGACGGGCTGCCCAGGGTGCCCGGGGTCTACATCTTCCGGGCCGCCGACGACCGGCCGCTCTACGTCGGCACCTCCGGCGACATCGCCACCCGGGTCCGCAGCTACTTCACCGCAAGCGAGAAACGGGCCCGGATCTCCGAGATGCTGGCCGCCGCCGAGCGGGTCGAGGCCGTCGAGTGCGCCCACTCGCTGGAGGCGGAGGTCCGCGAGCTGCGGCTGATCGCGGCGCACGCGCCGCCGTACAACCGCCGCTCCAAATACCCGGAACGCCAGGTCTGGCTGAAGCTGACCGACGAGGCCTACCCCCGGCTGTCGATCGTGCGCGACCTCACCCCCACCGACACCGCCTACCTCGGCCCGTTCCGCTCCAAACAGGCCGCCGAACTGGCCGCCGCCGGCTTCCACGACGCGGTGCCGCTGCGCCAGTGCACGCACCGGCTCTCCCGGCGCACCACCATGCCGGCCTGCGCGCTGGCCGAGCTGGGCCGCTGCCCGGCACCCTGCGAGCACCGGATCACGCCCGAGGAGTACGAGCACCGCGCCGCCACCCCGTTCCGTACCGCCACCACCAGCGACCCGCAGCCGGTGGTGGACGCCCTGCTCGCCCGGATCGAGCTGCTCTCCCGTGCCCAGCGGTACGAGGAGGCCGCCGTGATGCGCAGCCGGCTGGCCGCGGTGCTGCGCACGGCGGTCCGGATGCAGCGCCTGGTCGGGCTGACCGGCATCGCCGAGCTGGCCGCCGCCCGACCGGCCGCCCGGGGCGGCTGGGAGCTGGCCCTGGTTCGGCACGGCCGGCTGGCCGGCGCCGGCGTCTCCCCACCGGGTGTCCACCCGCGACCGACGCTGACCGCGATCCGGGCCACCGCCGAGACGGTGCTGCCCGGCCACGGCCCGGTCCCGGCGGCCTCCGCCGAGGAGACCGAACGCATCCTGTCCTGGTTGGAGCGGCCGGAGACCCGGCTGGTGGAGGCTTCCTCCGGCTGGGCGTCGCCGACCACCGGCGCGGGCCGGTTCCGTGCCCTGCTGACGAAGGCGGAGAACGGCGCGTCCCGCCAACTCTCAACCGAACGCTCATGACCAAGTGTCCGATCGGACTACGTCAACTCCCTTAGGCTGTTAGAAGAGTGCAGTCCTGCCCGTTTCGCGGGCCTGCTCCCGGTCGCCGGGCACGGCGACCCGGGGCCGGGGTGAGGAGGTGTCCCAGGTGGACGTCGACGCCGGACCCGGCGCCGCCCTGGGCGGCGCCCTTCCGACCCAGCCCGGCGAGCTGCCACTGGCCCGCCGGCTGCGCTCCCTGCTCGCCTGGCCCACCACCGACGGCGATCCGGTCAACGCGCTGGTCCGCGCCCATCGCGGCATTCATCCCAGCGCCGACGCCTCCGTGCTCCGGCGGGCATACACGATCGCTGAGAACATGCACCGGGGCCAGTTCCGCAAGAGCGGCGAGCCGTACATCACCCATCCCCTCGCCGTCGCGCAGATCTGCGCGAACCTCGGCATGGACACCACCACCCTGGTCGCGGCACTGCTGCACGACACCGTGGAGGACACCCGCTACACCCTCCAGGCGCTCCAGGAGGACTTCGGCCGCGAGGTGACCCACCTGGTCGACGGGGTGACCAAGTTCGACAAGGCGTTCTACGGCAAGGCCGCCGAGGCGGAGACCAACCGCAAGATGATCGTCGCGGCCGGCAAGGACGTCCGGGTGCTGATCATCAAGCTGGCCGACCGGCTGCACAACATGCGCACCCTCGGCGTACGCTCCGCCGCCTCCCGCGAGCGCATCGCCCGCAAGACGCAGGAGGTGCTCGTCCCGCTCTGCGACCGGCTGGGCATCCAGACCCTCAAACGCGAGCTGGACGACGTGGTGCTGCTGCACCTGCAACCCGAGGAGCACGCCCGGATCGCCCGGCACGTGCACGACCGGCCGGGCTGGGACGCGTACCTGGAAGACGTGGTGACGCGGACGAAGGTGGCGCTGCGCCGCGGCCGGGTCGACGCGCGGGTCTCCCCGCGCCCCCGGCACCTCTACTCGATCTGGAAGGACACGGTGGCCGGCGGCCACACCGCTCCGTTCGACCTGCCCCGCATCGCCATCGTGGTGGACGGCCCGGCCACCGACTGCTACGCCGCGCTCGGCGCCGTGCACGGGGTCTGGCGGCCGGTGCCGGGCCGCTTCAAGGACTTCATCGCCTCCCCGAAGAACAACCTCTACCGGTCGCTGCACACCAGCGTCTGCGGGCCACAGGACCGCACCGTGGAGGTGCTGATCCGCACCGAGGAGATGCACCGCTCCGCGGAGTACGGCGTCGCCACCCACTACCGCTTCCCGCGCGCCGCCGGGCGCGCCGCCGACCGGGCGGACGAGCTGGCCTGGCTGCGGCGGGTGCTCGACTGGGAGCAGGAAGCGGTGGACCCGGCGCAGTTCATGGAGTCGCTGCGCTGCGACCTGGCGGAAGCGCAGATCCAGGTGGTCGCCGACGGCCGCCAGGTCGTGCTGCCGGCCGGCGCAACCCCGGTCGACCTCGCGTACGAGCTGGGCACCGAACGGGGCGACCACTGCCTCGCCGCGCGGATCAACGGGCGGCTGGCCCCGCTCTCCTCCGAGCTGGAGGAGGGCGACGTGGTGGAGATCTTCACCGAGAGCGACGCGGAGAGCGGCTTCGAGGCGGCAGTCGCGCCGCGCGGCCCGCGCCGGGAGTGGTTGGGCTTCGTCAAGTCGCCGCACGCCCAGATGCAGATCAACCGCTGGTTCGCCGAGCACACCGAGCCGGGCATCTCGATCGCCGACAAGGTACGCCTCGGCCGGGCCAGCATCGGCCTGGCGCTGCGCCAGCACAACCGGGGTCTGGCCAGCGACCTGCCGCTGCTGCGTCTGTCCGAGGAGCTGGGCTACCCGGACCTGGAAACCCTACTGGTGGCGGTCTTCGACCGCGCCGTCGAGCCGGACACGGTGGTCCGGCAGCTGATCGATCTCGTCGACCACCGGCATTGACGTTCTCTCCGCCCTAACGGGCGGAGATTCCCTCCGCGCTGCGTGCAGAACGGCGCGCAGCGCCAGAGCGGATTCCTGCTTCACGGCGCGCTTCCCGCCGAGCGCGCAGCCCATCGTTGAACACCACCCGAGCGCACCCAAACGCCCGCGCCAACGCTTTCTGCTGGCTGGGCGTCGGATAGATCCGGTAGTGGTACCGAAGCTGCACAGTGGACAAGCTAGCTCTGGCCTACGACAAATCCAGGCCATGCCTGCGCCCCACCCGGATGCCTTGCAATCCAGCACGGACTGAAGCGAGTCTGCGCTGGCTGGGGCGATCAAAGCCGACAACGGATGCTGATCTTGCGCCAAGCGCCAGGTGGGTCTTAGTGGTCAGGCCACTCGGGATCGGCCGAGTCCGTGATCGGCTGGCTCTCCCTGCGCCTGACCGTCCTGGTGGGCACCGGCGGCATGCTGACGCCCCCGCAGGCCCTGGCCGGCCTCTCCCGCCTGGGCCTTCACCTCCCGCAGTGAAGGGCAGGGTGTGGCTCCGCATCTCGGGTAGGTGAAACGCCGCTCATCCGCCGGCCCTGCCGGGCCACTAGCCTGGAGGCATGATCCCCCGCGCGCGTGCCACCGGACGGGCCCTCGGCTACCAGATCTTCTACCGGCTTCCCGTCCCGCTGCGCCGTCGGCTGGTGCGCCTGGCCGTGCCGAAGTACGTCGTCGGCGCGGTCACCCTGGTCCGGGACACCGAGGCCGAGGGCGCGGGGCGCATCCTGCTGCTGCGCCAGCCGCCCGGCTACAGCTGGACCCTCCCGGCCGGCCTGCTGCAACGCGGCGAGGCGCCGGTGGTCGGCGCGGCCCGCGAGCTGTACGAGGAGTCCGGCGTCCGGCTCTCCCCCGACCGGCTCCGCCCGGCCGTGCCCAACGCCGTGGTACACGCCAAGGGCTGGGTGGACGTGGTCTTCGAGGCCGAGGTGCCGGCCTCGACCACCGAGCTGACGGTCGACGGCGCCGAGGTCTTCGAGGCGGCCTGGCACCCGGTGGACGACCTGCCCCGGCTGAGCCGGGCCACCGCCAACCTGCTCGCCCACTACGGCATCGGTCCGCGTGCCGGCGAGGTCCCGCCGGCGACGCCACCGGTCGCGTGACCGCCCCCGGGCCGCGTCCCGGCCCCGCCGGCCCGGTCGTCGAGAACGGTCCCGGCGGCACCACCGCCAGCACCGGCCCGGCCGCCGCGTACGGTCCCGGCGGCGGGCGCCCCAGCGGTCTGGGCGGGGCGGACGGCCATGCCGGGGTGGGCCGCGCGACCCGCGCCGGCTGGCGGGCGGACGTGGACGTCTGCGGGGTGGTGCTCGCCGCCGGTGAGGGCACCCGGCTGCGCCCGCTCACCGAGCGACTGCCCAAGGCGCTCTGCCCGGTCGGTAACGTGCCGCTGCTGGATCGGGCTCTGGACCGGCTGGCCGGCCTCGGCCTGGCCGGCGCGGAGCGCGTCGCGGTGAACGCCTGCTACCGGGGCGACCAGGTGGTCGCGCACGTCGGTGGGCGGGCCCACCTGTCGGTCGAGCCGGGCGATCCGCTCGGCACCGCGGGCGGGTTGGGCAACCTGCGGAACTGGATCGCCGGCCGGGGCGTGCTGGTCGGCAACGCCGACGCGTACCTGGCCGATCCGGATGCCCCGCCGGGGCCGGACATCGCGGCGCTGCTGGACGGCTGGGACGGGCGGAGCGTACGCCTGCTCGGCCAGCCGGCCGGCGACCCGGCGGCCCCCGGCACCTTCAGCGGCCACCGGTTCGTCGGGTTCTCGCTGCTGCCCTGGCGGCTGGTCCGGGACCTGCCGGCGGCCTTCGGCGACCTGGTCCGGGCGGTGTGGCGCCCGGCGGAGGCGGCCGGCGGGTTGGCGGTGGTGCCCTACCGGGGCACCTTCTACGACACCGGCACGCCGGCCGACTACCTGGCGGCCAACCTGCACGCGGCCGGCGACGGCAGCCTGATCCACCCGTCCGCCACGGTGACCGGCCGGGTACGTCGGGCGGTGGTCGGCCCGGGGGCGACCATCCGGGGCGAGGTCACCCGGGCCGTGGTCTGGCCCGGCGCGACGGTACGCGACGACGAGCGGCTCACCGACGCGATCCGCGTCGGGGCCGATCTGACCGTCCCGGTCGGCCGGTTCCCCGAGCCCGGGACGGGCTGACCCGGCGAGCCCTTACCATGGGCCACGACGTCGACGAACGGAGAAATGTCCCGTGATCACCGCGATCGTGCTGATCGACTGCGCCACCGACTCCATCCCCGAGGTGGCCGAGACCCTGGCCAACCTGCCGGGCGTCAGCGAGGTCTACTCCGTCGCCGGTCACGTCGACCTGATCGCCATGGTCCGGGTCCGTGAGTTCGAGCAGATCGCCCAGGTCATCGCCGGCAGCATCTCCAAGGTGCCCGGCGTGATCAACACCGAGTCGCACATCGCGTTCCGGGCGTACTCCCAGCACGACCTGGAGGAGGCGTTCGCGATCGGGCTGGCCAACGCCGACTGACCCGGTACGCGTGGTGGCCGGCCCACCCCTGCGGGGGTGGACCGGCCACCTACGGTCGTACAGGTCAGCTCTGGCTCGGCGCCGGGGTCTCCTCCGTGGTGCCCGGAGCCGGCGTCTCGGTCGTGCCCGGAGCCGGCGACTCGGTGCCGCCCGGAGCCGGCGACTCGGTGCCGCCCGGAGCCGGGGACTCGGTGCCGCCCGGAGCCGGCGTCGAGGTACCGCCCGGGCTGGGCGTGCCGCTGGCGCTGGCCGACGGGACGGGAACGCCCAGGGTCTGGGCCAGGGACGTCAGCGCGTCGAGGTGTGCCTGGAGCACCGGCAGCGCGTCCTGGGCCAGCGTGATCACCGACTGCTCGGAGCCCTGCGAGATCTCCGTCTGGGTGGCCTGGATGGCCTGGACGTGGCCGTTCAGCTCGGCGGTCACCCACGCCTTGTCGAACGCCGCCCCGCTGAGGCTGTTCAGCTGGTTGATGACGTTCTGCTGATCCGTCGTGGGCTGGGACGGCAACTGGACGTTGAGCTGCGAGGCGGTGGACTTCACCGAATCGTCCAGCTGGGTGTGGTCCGTCACGAACTGCTTGCCCAGCTCCTTGACCTGCGCGTTCTGGCCCTTCTGCTGGGCCAGGTTGCCCATGGTGATCTCGGCCAGGTTCACCTGGTGCAGCGCCTGCAGGTACTGGGTGTCCTGCGTTGACGGTTGTGCCGCGGCCTGCGCCGCCGCGGCGGGCGCCACCCCGACCACCACCATGGCGGCCAGGAGCCCGAGGCGTTTGATACCCAACATGTTTCCCCCCCTTTTCGTTGGACCGCACGGATACCCGGCTGGCCGGGGTTATTCCTGCGATTCCACGCGTCCGGGTCAGGGAGTGGCGGGACAGCGGAGCGGATCCACCGGGCACGCGGTGGGCGGGACGGGACGGAGGGCCCGGAAACGCCGTGGCGCCCGCCGGAAATCCGGCGGGCGCCACGATCAGTCGTGCTCGGGGGGTCAGCGACGGCTCTCGCCGCTGCCGATCTCCTCCCGCTCCGGTCGAGGCTCGACCGGCGGGTGCCCCGGCGAGACCGGCGCCTCGGCCGGCTTCTCGATCGGGTAGAAGAAGCCCCGGATGGCCGGGCCGAGTGCGCCGAGCCGGTTCATCTTCTTCGGGACGACCCAGCCGACGTACTCCAGCCCGTCGTGGCCCTCGGCCGCGCTGAGCGGCTGGTGGACCTCGACGAACCGACCGTCCGGCAGCCGCTTGATGATGCCGGTCTCCACGCCGTGGGCCAGCACCTCCCGGTCGTGCTGCTGCAGGCCCAGGCAGATCCGGTAGGTGAGGTAGTAGGCCAGCGGCGGGAGGATCAACAGGCCGACCCGGCCCCCCCAGGTCATCGCGTTCAAGCTGATGTGGAACTTGTCGGCGATGACGTCGTTGGCCCCGGAGAGGGTCAGCACGATGTAGAAGGACACCGCCATGGCGCCCACCGCGGTCCGGGCCGGGACGTCCCGGGGCCGCTGGAGCAGGTTGTGGTGGCGGTAGTCCTTGTTGCGGCGGGCCTCCAGGAACGGGTACATCGTCGACAGGCCCACCAGGATGCCGGGCAGCACGACCGTCGGCCAGAACAGCGGCGGAATGACGTACCCGTCGCCGATCGGGATGGGGATCTCCCAGCCCGGCATGAGGCGGGTCGAACCGTCGAGGAACATGACGTACCAGTCAGGCTGGCTGGCCGCGGAGACCACCCAGGCCTCGTACGGGCCGAAATACCAGATCGGGTTGATCTGGAACAGGCCACCCATCAGCGCGATCACGCCGAAGACGACCGCGAAGAAGCCGCCCTGCTTGAGCGCGTAGCGCGGGAACATCCGCTCGCCGACCACGTTCTCGTTGGTCCGGCCGGGGCCGGGCCACTGGGTGTGCTTCTGCTTGAAGACCAGGCCCAGGTGGGCGCTGATCAGCGCCACCAGCAGACCCGGGACGATCAGCACGTGGGCGATGAAGAACCGGCTGATGATGATGGTGCCCGGGAACTCCCCGCCGAAGATCGACGAGCTGACCCACGAGCCGATCACCGGGATCGACAGGATGATGCCGGAGGCGATCCGCAGACCGGTGCCGGAGAGGCCGTCGTCCGGCAGCGAGTAGCCGGTGAAGCCGGCCAGGAAGCCCACCCAGAACAGCAGCGAGCCGATGATCCAGTTCGTCTCCCGCGGCTTGCGGAACGCGCCGGTGAAGAAGACCCGCAGCATGTGCACCACGATGGCCGCCATGAACAGCAGGGCCGCCCAGTGGTGCATCTGCCGCATGATCAGACCACCCCGGACGTCGAACGACAGGTCCAGGCTGGAGGAGTACGCGGCCGACATCGTGGTGCCCCGCAGCGGCGCGTAGCTGCCGTTGTAGACCACCTCGTTCATCGACGGCTCGAAGAAGAAGGTCAGGAAGACACCGGTCATGATCAGCACGATGAACGAGAAGAGCGCGATCTCGCCCAGCAGGAAGGACCAGTGGTCGGGGAAGACCTTGTTCAGCAGCTTCCGCAGCGGAGTGGCCGCCTGGAAGCGGTCGTCCAGCGCGCCGGCCGTCTTGCCCGGCATCGCCGCTACGTCAAACTTTCGGCGCTTCATGGCCGCTCCCAGAAGTCGGGACCGATGGTCTCGGTGTAGTCGGACTTCGCCACGAAGAAGCCCTCCGCGTCCACCTCGATCGGCAGCTGCGGCAGCCGCCGGTTGGCCGGGCCGAAGACCGGCTCGGCGTTGTCGGTGATGAGGAACTGCGACTGGTGGCAGGGGCAGAGCAGCCGGTTGGTCTGCTGCTCGAAGAGGCTGGCCGGGCAGCCGGCGTGCGTGCAGATCTTGGAGAACGCCGCGAAGTTGCCCCACATGTAGTCGCCGTGCCCGATCCGCGCGTTGGCGGTGCGCGACTTCTGCGCATCCTCCTCACGCAGGTGGATCAGCAGGGTCGGCGAGTCCGCGTACTTGTTGCTCACGCCGCCGTCGACGCCCGGGAAGACGGTGAGCTGACCACCCACGCTGACGTCCGCGGGGCGGATGGGCCGGCCGTCCTCGCGGATCAGCCGGATCTTCTTGCCGCCCTCGCCCGGCTTGAACCCGGTGGTGAACATCTGGTTGTTCTTGTGCGGGTTCTCGATCAGTCCACCGATGAGCGGTGCCGCGACCACCGCGCCGACCGGGACGAGACCGGCGAGCAGCGACATACCGAGCAGCGGCCGGCGCCGGACGCCCATCTCGTCGGCCAGGTAGAGCATGGTCGCGCCGGTGATCGTGCGATCCTCCGGGGAGCTCGGCTGGTCGTGCCGGTCCTGGATCGAGACCTCCTTCGGCAGCAGCTTCTTGCCCCAGGTGAGGATGCCGAAGCCGATGGCGAGGAGCGCGATGCCGAGGGTCACGCCGAGCAGCGGGGTGTAGAACTTGTCGCCGCCGTGGCCCGGCTCCCACTGCCACGGCCACCAGATGTAGACGACCAGGAACGCGGTGGCGGCCGCGCCGGTCAGCAGGAAGAGCGCGGCGACCGTACGGGTCAGCCGGCGCTCCGCCTTGCTGCCCGGGACCACCTGCGGCTCGTAGTGGACGATTTCGATGTCGTCCCGCCGCGCGCCCTCCTGGACGATGTCGAACCGGGAGAGCCGGGGGTCGTTCACGTCGAGCGGCTCCCGGCCCTGCGGGGCCTGGTGCTCGGTGTGGGTGCTCATGCCGTCACCTCGCTACGGGCGGCGCCGGGGGTCGACGCCGCAGCACTGAAACGATTGATCCGCTCGGTCACGACTTGCCCGCAATCCACAGGCTCGCGAAGACCAGCGCGACGATGCCGACCAGGAAGGCCGCCAGGCCCTCGGTCGACGGGCCGTACCGGCCCAGGTTGAAACCGCCCTGGTCCTGGTTGGCCTTCAGGGTCTCCTGGATGTAGGCGATGATGTCCGCCTTCTCCTGCGGAGAGATCTGGTTGTCCCCGAACACCGGCATGTTCTGCGGGCCGCTCAGCATCGCGGCGTAGATCTGCCGGTCGCTCGACGGGTGCAGGCTCGGCGCGTACTTGCCGGAGGAGAGGGCGCCGCCGCCACCGGTGAAGGCGTGGCACTGCGAGCAGTTGATCCGGAACAGCTCGCCACCGGTGGCCAGGTCGGCGTTCTGGTGCAGGTTGTTGCCCGCGGGGACCTGGGGGCCGCCGCCGAGCTCCTGGATGTACTGGCCGAGCTGGCGCACCTGCTCGTCGGTGAACTGCGGCTTCTTCCGCGGGGCCTGGGCCTCCTGCCGGGCCATCGGCATCCGACCGCTGCTGACCTGGAACTCCACCGAGGCCGACCCGACGCCGACCAGGCTCGGGCCGCGTCCCTCGACGCCCTGGGCGTTGCGGCCGTGGCAGCTCACACAACTCACGTCGAACAGCGCCTTGCCCTCGTTGGCGGCGGCGCTCAGGGGCGGGGTGTCCTGCGCCTGCACGCCGGGGGCGAAGACGGTGTAGGCGCCGCCGGCCAGCATCAGCGCGGCGGCCAGCCGGACCGCGGCACCCAGCCGGCGGCGGCCCCTGCTGCGCGCTACGGGCCGCCCACGCAACCGCGCGAGCAGACCGCGTCGGCGGTCGTTGTCAGAAGTCATGACCTGTGTCCTTAACCGGTTGGACCTTGTCTCAGGGGACGGAGCAGCGGCGCGGTTCGTGACGCGCCAAGATCACTGGAGCCAGTAGATCATGGCGTAGAGCCCGATCCACACGACGTCGACGAAGTGCCAGTAGTACGACACGACGATCGCCGACGTGGCCTGCGCCGGGGTGAACCGGCCCATGGTGGTGCGGATCATGAAGATGATGAAGGCGATGAGACCGCCGGTCACGTGCAGACCGTGGAAGCCGGTGGTCAGGTAGAACATCGACCCGTAACCGTCTGCGTTGATCTTGACGCCCTCGTGCACCAGGTTGCGGTACTCGTTCGCCTGGCCGAGCACGAAGATCAGACCCATCACGAAGGTGATCGTGAACCACCGACGGAGCGAGTGGACGTCACCCTTCTCGGCCGCGAAGACACCGAGCTGGCAGGTCACCGAGGACAACACCAGGATCACCGTGAAGGTGGTCGCATAGGGGATGTTGAGGATCTCGGTGTGCTTCTCCCACTGCTCCGGCGCCGCCGCGCGGATCGAGAAGTACATCGCGAACAACGCCGCGAAGAACATGAGTTCACTGGAGAGCCACACGATCGTCCCGACGCTGACCATGTTGGGACGGGTCAGCGAGTGGATCCGGCTCTTATCAATGGCTGGGGCCGCAGTCACGCGGTCATTATTGCCCTTGACCGGGACCGACGATCAGCGGGGTGGCAAACCTGTGCCGGTAGTGGCCCGATCGGGGTCGTCCGCTTCGCCTGACCTACCCTGAAAAGCGTGCTGCACGTCGATCCGATCTTCGCCGCCACCTCGGGCGCTCCGTCACGAATCGTTCCGTCGATTCTGGCGGCGGGGGGCGAGGCCGTCCCGCCGCCCTTCACCGTCGCCCGGATCATCACCGAGACCCGGCTGAACAGCTGGCTCACCCTCGGGCTGCTCCTCGCGGCCGGTCTCTACCTGTACGGCGTGTACCGGCTGCGGCTGCGCGGCGACCGCTGGCCGGTGGTCCGGACGGTCTGCTTCCTCGTCCCCGGCCTGGGCGGCATCGCGGCGGTCACGGTCAGCGGGCTGGGCGCGTACGACACCGCGCTGGTGTCGGTGCACATGGTGCAGCACATGCTGCTGTCCATGGTCGCGCCGATCTTCCTGGCGCTGGGCGCCCCGGTGACGCTCGCCCTGCGTACCCTCCCCGTGCGGCCCCGCAAGCGACTGCTGGCGATCGTGCACAGCCGGGTCGCCCGGATCTACAGCTTCCCCCTGGTGGCGTTCGCCATCTTCGTGGTGAACCCGTTCGCGCTCTACTTCACCGACCTCTACGAGTTCACCCTGCGGCACGAGTGGGCGCACGAGCTGGTCCACGCCCACTTCATCGCGACCGGCTGCGTCTTCTTCTGGCCGCTGCTCGGCCTGGACCCGCTGCCCGGGCGCTGGCCGTACCCGGCCCGGGCGCTGCTGATGCTGCTCTCCGTGCCGTTCCACACCGTGCTCGGCCTCACGATCATGCAGAGCACCACCCTGCTCGGCGGCGACTGGTATCCGTCGCTGCACCTGAGCTGGTCGGACCCGTGGAACGACCAGGTGGTCGCCGGTGGCGTGCTCTGGGCCGGCGGCGAGTTCGTCAGCGTCACCATGCTGGCCGTGCTGGTCGTCCAGTGGATCAAGCAGTCCGAGCGCGAGGCGCGCCGGCTGGACCGCGAACTGGACCGCCAGGAGGCCCGCGAGCGCGCCGCGGAGGCCGCCGACGCAGCCCCTGCAGGCGTACGCGAGGGCGGGCCGTCCGGCCCGATGTGACGCCCGCTACGATCAGCGGGCAGCTACGAGGTGGGAGCTAGTCAGCGATGAGCGATCGTCTTTGCACCGTCCTGCTCTACAGCGACGACCCGAAGGTCCGCGACCGGATGCGACTCGCCGTCGGCACCCGGCCCGCGCCCGGGCTCGAGCTCGAGTTCGTCGAGGCCTCCGACTACGCCGAGTGCGTCCGGCTGGTCGACGACTACGAGATCGACCTGCTCCTGCTCGACGGCGAGGCGACCCCGGGCGGCGGCATCGGCATCGCCCGCCAGATCAAGGACGACCGGGACGACGCGCCGCCGACCTGCGTGGTGCTCGCCCGCGCCGCCGACCGCTGGCTGGCCGCGTACGCCGAGGTCGACGCCACCCTGACCCACCCGCTGGACCCGGTGACCACCGGCACCACCGTCGCCGAGATGCTGCGGCGCACGCACGCCGCGGCCTGAGCCGACCACTCGGCGGCACGGCAGCGTGGCCGTGGCGCCGGCGCTTCGGCCATGATTCGGCCGCCACACCCCGCTCTCCACGCCCCGCTCGGGAGGCCCCATGGGCGAACGGACCTGGCCGCTGCTGCTCAACGCGCTGCTGCGCGGCGAGGAACTCTCCACCGCCGACACCGCTTGGGCGATGGACGAGATCATGACCGGCTCGGCCAGCTCCGCGCAGGTGGCCGGCTTCGTGGTGGCGCTGCGCGCCAAGGGTGAGACCCCCGCCGAGCTGGCCGGCCTGGTCGAGGCGATGCTCGGCCGGTCGGTCGCGGTGGAGCTGCCCGAGGAGATCCGGGCCACCGCCCTGGACGTGGTCGGCACCGGCGGCGACCTCGCCCACACGGTGAACATCTCCACGATGACCGCGCTCGTGGTGGCCGGGGCCGGTGTCCGGGTGGTCAAGCACGGCAACCGCGCCGCCTCGTCCTCGTGCGGCACCGCCGACCTGCTGGAATACCTGGGCGTACCGCTGGACCTGGCCCCCGAGCAGGTGGCCCGGTGCGTGACCGAGGCCGGCATCGGCTTCTGCTTCGCGGGCCGCTTCCACCCCGGGATGCGCCACGCCGGCCCGGTGCGCCGGGAGATCGGCGTGCCGACCGCGTTCAACTTCCTCGGCCCGCTCACCAACCCGGCCCGTCCCCGGGCCGGCGCGGTCGGCTGCTTCGACCTGCGGATGGCGCCGGTGATGGCGGCCGTCTTCGCGGCCCGGGGCGACTCGGTGGTGGTGATGCGCGGCGAGGACGGGCTGGACGAGTTCACCACCGCCGCGCCGACCCGCGTCTGGGTGGCCCAGCAGGGCACCGTCAGGGAGGCGCTGCTGGACGCGGCGGAGCTCGGGGTACCTCGGGCCACCCTGGCCGATCTGCGGGGCGGGGACGCGGCGTACAACGCCGGCGTGGCCCGGCGGCTGCTGGCCGGCGAGACCGGCCCGGTCCGGGACGCGGTGCTGGTGAACGCCGCGGTGGCGCTGGCCACCCAGGGCCCGCTCGACGGCGACCTGCCCGAGGCGCTGCGGGCCGGCCTGGCCCGGGCGGCCGAGTCGATCGACTCCGGGGCCGCCGCCGGCGTCCTGGACCGGTGGCTCGAGGTCAGCCGTTCCCTCTGACGAATCGGCGCGGGTGGCAGGCCGGGCAACGACGGGGGCGGGTACGCCGCACCGGGTCCGCGCCGGGTGTGTCAGACCGGCGTGCCAAACTACACGGGAGTAGTTTTCCGTTTTCCGCCGATGCCGGCACCGTTCCTCGGCCGGCACTGAGCCGAGAGGAGACGCCCGTGTCGGACCGTGAGCTCTACTGCGACATCTGCGAGGGCGTCGTGCTCTTCGAGGCTCCGCCCGGCGTCGACGGCCACGGCACCGACTGCCCGGACGAGTGGTCGGAGCTGGCCTGCACCGGATGCGGCGCGGCCCTGTTGATCGCCGCGTTCCCCGTCCGCGCCCCGCGCCGCGCCCGCCGCCGCGGCGCGCGCCCGGTCCACCGCCGCGCCGCCTGACGATCCCCCGACCGCCGGTCGCGGCGCCGACGGCGGAATGCCCGACCAGGACGAACGCGAAAGGCCCGCGTCCCCGAGGGGAGGCGGGCCTTTCGGCGTAGCCGTCAGCTCAGTGCTCGGCGGTCCGGCGGGTGCCGGAGTAGTACTCGAAGAGCAGGCCGCAGGCGGCGAAGATGACCGCCACCAGGCCCACGCCCAGCAGCCACAGCTGCCAGAAGACCAGCCCCAGACCGGCGATCGTCGCGGCCAGGGCCAGGCCGAACGGCCAGTAGCTGCCCGGGCTGAAGAAGCCGACCTCGCCCGCGCCGTCGGCGATCTCGCCGTCCGGCCGGTCCTCCGGGCGCAGGTCGATGCGCCGGGAGATGAACCAGAAGAAGCCGCCACACATCGAGCAGAGCAGGAACGACAGCAGCAGTGCCACGCTGCCGACCCACTCGATCCGACCGCTCTCGCCGTGCGTCCAGGCGGCGTAGAGGATGGTGACGCCGAAGAGGAACGCCCCGACGGTCAGGAAGATTCGCCACTCGGTCTTCATGCCGGATCCCTCAGCTTCCCGCGCCGGCCGACGCGTCGGACGGGTTGAAGTTGTTCTTGGTCCGCCGGGTGTCGAACGGCTGGGTGGTCGTGGCGTACGGGTTCTGGCCGATCGCCTCGAGCGCCTCCTGCGTCGACTTGCCGGCCTTCTTCGCCGCCAGGAACTGGTCGAACTCCTGCGGCGGAACGGCCCGCAGCTCGAAGTTCATGAAGGCGTGGTAGGTGCCGCACAGCTCGGCGCAGCGGCCGACCCACGCGCCCGTCTGGTCGATGCTGGTGACCTCGAAGACGTTCCGGACGTTGCCCGGGAAGACGTCCCGCTTGAACAGCAGCTCCGGCACCCAGAAGGAGTGGACGACGTCGCGGCTCTGCTCCTCGAACCGGATGGACTTGCCGGTCGGCAGGACCAGCACCGGGATGACCTCGCTGGTGCCGAGGACCGAGGCGACCGTGTTGGCGTCACGCCCCTGGCCGTCGCGGTAGTTGAACTGCCAGTTCCACTTGAAGCCGACGACCTCGACGACCAGGTCCGGGTTCTTCGAGAGCTTGTCCACACCGGTCTGCACGACCGCCGTGTAGTAGAAGAGGACGGAGACCACGAGGATCGGCGCGATGGTGTAGAGGAACTCCATCGGCAGGTTGTAGCGGGTCTGCACCGGCAGCGCGTTGCCGCGCTTCCGGTAGCGGATCACGCACCAGAAGATCAGGCCCCAGACGAACACGCCGACCGCGAGCGCCGCGATGCAGGACGCGATCCACAGGTCGTACATCCGGTGCGACTGCGGCGTGATGCCGCCCTGCGGCCACCCGAAGCCGTCGACCGCCTTGCCGACGTCGCAGCCGGTGAGCAGCACCAGCAGCGCGGCTCCGCCGAGACCGAGCCCGGCGAGTCGACCGACACCACGCCCCCGGCCTCCACCGGCTCCTGGGGAAGCGCTGTGCCGTACGGCCGACGACCGTACCTCCGAACTCCTTGCGACCACCTGGTCCTGCCTCCCTAGCGCGCCGCGGTGGTGGTTTTCCCCGACACCGACGGCAAAGGCGTCACCGACGGTCGCAGATTACTCGACCATGACGGGCCTGACCGTCTTGGGGTCACTGTCCGCACCCATCAGGGGGATCTTGCCCCTGTCGGCACGATAGCGTGGGCGTTCGTGAGCGAGCGAACCATCGGGCTCGGTAGCGCGTCCCCGGTCTACCTGGACGCGGCCACCGCCGCCCCGCTGCACCCGGTCGCGCGGCAGGCGCTGCTGGCCGCGCTCGACGACGGCTGGGCCGACCCGGGCAAGCTCTACACCCAGGCCCGCCGGGCCCGCCAGCTGCTCGACGCCGCCCGCGAGGCCACCGCGCAGACCCTCGGCGTCCGCGCCGACGAGCTGTCCTTCACCCCCAGCGGTACGACCGCCGTGCACGCCGCCGTGCTGGGCGGCCTGGCCGGGCGGCGTCGGGTCGGGGCGGCCCTGGTGCACTCGGCGATCGAGCACTCCGCGGTGCTGCACGCCGCCGAGCGGCACGTGGCCGTCGGCGGCGACGCGGTCTCCGTACCGGTGGACCGGCTCGGCCGGTTGGACCTGGACGCCTGGACGGCGGCGGTGGCCGCGCCGGGGGTGGCCCTGGCGGCCCTGATCGCGGCCAGCCACGAGGTGGGCACGGTGCAGCCGGTGCCGGCGGCGGCCGAGACGTGCGCCGAGGCGGGGGTGCCGCTGTACGTCGACGCGGCACAGCTGGTCGGCCGGGCGCCGGTGCCGGCCGGCTGGTCGGTGCTGAGCGCGAGCGCGCACAAGTGGGGCGGGCCGCCCGGCGTCGGGCTGCTGGTGGTCCGCAAGGGCACCCGCTGGGAGTCGCCGTTCCCCGCCGACGAGCGGGAGTCGGGGCGTACCCCCGGGGTGCTGAACCTGCCGGCGGTCGTGGCCGCGGCGGCGAGCCTGCGCGCGGCGGCGGCCGACGCGGCGGCCGAGACGACCCGGCTGGCGCCGCTGGTGGACCGGATCCGGGCCCGGGTAGCGGCCGAGGTGCCGGACGTGGAGGTGGTCGGCGACCCGGTGGACCGCCTACCCCACCTGGTCACCTTCTCCTGTCTGTACGTGGACGGCGAGGCGCTGCTGCACGCGTTGGACCGGCGGGGCTTCGCGGTCTCCTCCGGCTCCTCCTGCACCTCGTCGACGCTGCGGCCGTCGCACGTGCTGGAGGCGATGGGGGTCCTGTCGCACGGCAACGTCCGGGTGTCGCTGCACCGGGAGACCACCGAGGCGGACGTGGCACGTTTCCTCGCCGAACTGCCGGGGATCGTCGCCGACCTGCGTGCCGAGGCGGGGGTGACGGGGCTGTGAGCGGGCCGGACGAGATCCTCGACTACCGGGGCCAGCGTTGCCCGCTGCCGGTCATCAACCTGGCCCGCCGCCTGCCCGAGCTGCCGGTCGGCGCGGTGGTGCGGGTGCTCGCCGACGACCCGGCCGCCGCCGTCGACATCCCGGCCTGGTGCCGGATGCGCGGCCACGACTTCCTCGCCGCCCACCCCGAAGCCCCCGCCTACGACGTCCGCCGCACCCACTGACCCCCGTGGGGGCGCCGGGTCAGCGAAGGTAGGCGAGGATGCCGGGGAACGGGTCGACGCCGACGGCGGTGTCCACCACCAGGCGGGGGCCGATGATCGGCTCGTACTCGGCGCGGCGGAGCAGGGTCTGCTCCCAGGTGGGCAGGTGCGGGTCCGGCTCGGCGGGGAGCCGGGCCTCGACCCGGCGGCGTTGCTCGGCCTCGTCCCCGCAGTGCACCTCGATCATCCGCAGCGGCACGCCGGCGCGTTCGGCCAGGTCGTGCCAGAGACCCCGGGCGCTGGCCACCGGGTTCACCGCGTCCACCACCACGCTCAGCCCGAGCCCGAGCTGCACCTCGGCGAGCCCGGCGACCGCGCCGTACGCGGCCATCCCGGGCACGTCGCCGACCAGGCCGTACCGGCCGAGGGCCCGCTCCACCGGGTCGATCGGCAGGATCGGGGCACGCAGCGCGGCGCCGACCCGGACGGCGAGGGTGCTCTTACCCACGCCGGGCAGGCCGGCGAAGGCGACCAGCAGCGGGCCGTTCACGCCGGGGCCCATGGCGGCCGGGTCGACCGCGCCGTCCGGACCGGGTACGCCGGCGGTCACGGCAGCAGGTGCGGGCGGACGTCGTCGGCGGCCTGGTCGCCGTACGACTCGGCGAGCCGCTTGACGAACAGGTCCCGGCGGACCTGGTACTCCTGGGTGCCGACGGTCTCCAGCACCAGGGTGGCCAGCAGCGAGCCGACCTGGGCGGCACGCTCCAGGCCAAGGCCCCAGGACAGGGCGGCGAAGAAGCCGGCCCGGAAGCCGTCGCCGACGCCGGTGGGGTCGACCGCCTGGATCTCCCGGGCGATCGGCACGTGGATGGGGTCGAAGTCCCGGCCGGCGATCTCCACGCCGTCCTTGCCCAGCGTGGTCACCCGGACCTTGACCAGGTCCAGCAGCTGCGCGTCGGTGAGGCCCGCCTTGCTCAGCAGCAACGACTTCTCGTAGTCGTTCGTCATCAGGTAGTCGGCGCCGTCGATCAGGCCGAGGACGTCCTCGCCGTCCATCCTGGCCAGCTGCTGGGACGGGTCGGCGACGAACCGGAAGCCGCGCTCCCGGCACTCGGCCGAGTGGCGCACCATCGCCGCCGGGTCGTTGGCGCCGACCAGTACGAGGTCGAGGCCGCCCAGCCGCTGCGCCACGGGGGCCAGCTCGATGTTGCGGGCCTCGCTCATCGCGCCGGCGTAGAACGAGGCGATCTGGCACATGTCGGTGTCGGTGGTGCAGACGAAGCGCGCGGTGTGGGCCACCTCACTGACGTGCACCGAGTCGCAGTCCACGCCGTGCCGCTCCAGCCACGACCGGTAGTCGGCGAAGTCGGCGCCGACCGCGCCGAGCAGCACCGGGTGCAGGCCGAGCTGGGCCATGCCGAAGGCGATGTTCGCCGCCACCCCGCCCCGCCGCAGCACCAGGTCGTCCACGAGGAACGACAGCGACACCTTGTGCAGCTGGTCGGCGATGAGCTGCTCGGCGAATCGGCCGGGAAAGCTCATCAGGTGGTCGGTGGCGATCGAGCCGGTTACGGCGATCTTCATGTCAACCCTCGTGGTCGGGAGCACGGCGCCGGTCAGCCTACCGGGCCGCCAGGCCCGCCGGACGGGGGTCGGTCGCCAACCGGTTGCCCACCGCACATCCGGATGTCACCGCCCGGACACCCACCGGGAACGGCAGAACGGCGGGACCGTCCGGTGTAGGACGGTCCCGCCGTTCTCGGGTACGTCAGCCGTCGGCCCGATGCGGGCCGGACCGGCGTCGACTCAGCTGAACGAGTCGCCGCAGGCGCAGGAGTTGCCGGCGTTCGGGTTGTCGATGGTGAAGCCCTGGGCGTCGATCCGGTCGGCGAAGTCGATGGTCGCGCCGGCCAGGTAGGGCGCGCTCATCCGGTCGACGACGACCTCGACACCGCCGAAGTCGGTGACGACGTCACCGTCGAGCGACCGCTCGTCGAAGAAGAGCTGGTACCGCAGGCCGGAGCAGCCGCCCGGCTGCACGGCGACCCGGAGCCGCAGGTCGTCGCGGCCCTCCTGCTCGATCAGGGCCTTGACCTTCTGCGCCGCGACGTCGGTGAGGACGACGGTGCTGGGGGCCTTGGCCTCGGTCGACTCGGTCTGCGCTGGCGTGGTCACGTGGAAATCTCCCTGCGCGGTATGGGTCCGGACGCACTGGCCAACGTCGCGCGTCCGCCAGTGATTCCCGGTGTGGTCCAGATCCGATCGTACGCCGCTTCCCGCCGGGTCACCCCGTCGGCGTGAGGTACGCGCCCTTCGGTGCCGGCGGCACCCGGTCAGGACCGACCACCGCCGGGTCGGCCGTCGCCGGCAGGCCGGACGGCACGGGGCGCCGGGTGCGAAAGGGGACTCAGCGGGCGGTACCGCCCGAGGGCCGGCTCCACTGCCCGGCCAGGCGGGCACCGAGCGCGCGCAACCCCTCGGCGGGCCGGCCCAGCGCCACCTCCACGCCGCCGCGCTCCTCGCCGCCGAAGTGCTCCACCAGGCTGTACGCCTCGGTCACGCCGGCCGCGGCGGCCTCCCGCCGCCCGGTGCTCACCCTTCCCGCCAGCACCACGCAGGGCACGCCCCGGTCCCGGGCGGCCCCGGCCACCCCGGCCACGACCTTCCCGCGCAGCGACTGGTGGTCGAAGGAGCCCTCTCCCGTGATCACCAGATCGGCGGCGTCCAGCGCGGCGTCCAGCCCGATGGCGCGCGTGACCAGCCCGATGCCGGACTCGCACCGGCCGCCCAGGGCGAGGACCGCCGCGCCGAGCCCACCGGCCGCCCCGCCGCCGGGCAGCGAGCCGAGCCCTGGCGGGCAGCCCGGCAGCTCGCGTTCCAGCACCCCGGCCCAGCGCTCCAGCGCCGCGTCCAGCAGCAGCACGTCGGGCCGGCTGGCGCCCTTCTGCGGGCCGTACACGTTGCTGGCGCCGTGCAGCCCGAGCAGTGGGTTGTCGACATCGGTTGCGGCGACCAGGGCGGCGCCGCGGACCCGGGGAGCGCCGTCCAGCGCGGCCACCGCCGCGAGCGCCGCCCCGCCGTACGGCAGGGCCTGGCCGGCCTCGTCCAGCGGGGTGACGCCCAGCGAGGTGAGCATGCCGGCGCCCCCGTCGTTGGTGGCGGAGCCGCCGAGCCCGATCACGACGGTGCGCGCCCCCGCCTCGACCGCGGCGGCCACCAGCAGCCCCAGCCCGTACGAGGTGGTGGCCTTCGGGTCGCGCTCGGCGGCGGACAGCAGGTCCAGCCCGCACGCCTGAGCGCTCTCCAGGTAGGCGGCGCCGTCGTCGGTGAGCAGGATCTCACCGGCGGCGGGCCGGCCGAGCGGGTCGACGGTCGGCACCGGCAGCCGCCGCCCGCCGAGCGCCTCGGCGAGCACGGCGACGAAGCCGGGGCCGCCGTCGGCGAGCGGACGGAGCAGCAGTTCGTCGTCCGGGGCCACCGTCCGCCAGCCCTCGGCCACCGCGGCGGCGACCTCCTGGGCCGGCAGTGTGCCGGCGAACTTGTCCGGGCAGAGCAGCACGCGCATGCCGAGCAGTGTGGCAGGCCACAGCGGCGGCGGCTGCGGGCCGGCTCCGCTGTGGGACCATGGGAGGCGTGACTTCGACCTGGGTTGAACCCTCCAACACCGCGACTGCGCTGCTGCTCCTCGGCCGCGGCAGCGACCCCGCCACCGAGCGTGGCGTGGAGTGTCCAGGCGACCTTCCCGCGCCGAGCGACCCGGACCTGGTGGCCCGGGCGGCGGCGGCCAAGGCCGCGCTCGGCACGAAGGTCTTCGTGCTGGGCCACCACTACCAGCGCGACGAGGTGATCCAGTTCGCCGACGTGACCGGCGACTCGTTCAAGCTGGCCCGGGAGGCGGCGGCCCGTCCCGACGCGGAATACATCGTCTTCTGCGGCGTGCACTTCATGGCCGAGAGCGCGGACATCCTCACCTCGGCCGGCCAGAAGGTGATCCTGCCCGACCTGGCCGCCGGCTGCTCGATGGCCGACATGGCGGTGCTGTCGCAGGTCGAGACCGCGTGGGACGTGCTGACCGAGCTGGGCGTCGCGCAGGACACGGTCCCGGTCACGTACATGAACTCCTCGGCGGACATCAAGGGCTTCGTCGGCCGGCGCGGCGGTGTGGTCTGCACCTCGTCCAACGCAAAGCGGGCGCTGGACTGGGCGTACCAGCAGGGGTCGAAGGTGCTCTTCCTCCCCGACCAGCACCTGGGCCGCAACACCGCGGTCCTGGAGATGGGCTTCTCGCTGGACGACTGCGTCCTCTACGACCCGCACAAGCCGGGCGGCGGGCTCACCCCGGAGCAGCTCCGCGACGCGAAGATGATCCTGTGGCGCGGGCACTGCTCGGTGCACGGCCGGTTCACCCTGGACAGCGTCAACGACGTCCGGGAGCGCGTGCCGGGGGTCAACGTGCTGGTCCACCCGGAGTGCCGGCACGAGGTGGTCACCGCCGCCGACCTCGTCGGCTCCACCGAATACATCATCAAGACCATCGAGGCGGCCCCGGCCGGCTCGGCGTGGGCGATCGGCACCGAACTCAACCTGGTCCGCCGGCTGGCGCTGGCCCACCCGGACAAGCAGATCATGTTCCTGGACCGCGCGGTCTGCTACTGCTCGACGATGAACCGGATCGACCTGCCGCACCTGGTGTGGGCCCTGGAGGAGCTGGTCGCCGGCCGGGTGGTCAACCAGATCACCGTGGACCCGGACACCGCCCACCACGCCCGGGTCGCGCTGGACCAGATGCTCGCCCTCCCGGGCGCTTGATCACCCTCGGTCACGTCATCGGCACGGAAACGCACGAGACACCCCGGTTCGTGCCCTCGCTGGTGATGTGACCGATTCCATTTTCGTAACGGAGGGCTATGCTGCCGGGGCGACGACATACGTGGGCCGTTTGCCCGTGGCCGCATTCCGGGTAGCGATGCAGATCGTGGCCCACCATCACACGGCAGCACCAACGCGCTGGAGGTTGCGTTGACCAACGACGTCCTGGTCGTACACGGAGGCACTCCGCTGGAAGGGCGGATCCGCGTGCGCGGCGCGAAGAACCTCGTATCCAAGGCGATGGTCGCCGCCCTGCTGGGCGACACCCCCAGCCGGCTGTACGACGTGCCGCGGATTCGAGACGTCGAGGTGGTCCGCGGGCTGCTCGACCTGCACGGGGTCAGGGTGAGCGACGGCGAGGAGGACGGCGAGCTCATCCTCGACCCGTCGAACGTCGAGAGCGCCAGCACCGACCAGATCAACGTGCACGCGGGCTCCAGCCGGATTCCGATCCTGTTCTGCGGCCCGCTGCTGCACCGGCTCGGCCACGCCTTCATCCCGGACCTGGGTGGCTGCCACATCGGTCCGCGCCCGATCGACTTCCACCTGCAGGCGCTGCGGGAGTTCGGCGCGACCGTCGACAAGACCCCGGAGGGCCTGCACCTGTCGGCGCCGAACGGGCTGCACGGCACCAAGTTCGCCCTGCCGTACCCGAGCGTGGGCGCCACCGAGCAGGTGCTGCTGACCGCGGTGATGGCCGAGGGCGTCACCGAGCTGCGCAACGCGGCGGTCGAGCCCGAGATCATCGACCTGATCTGCGTCCTGCAGAAGATGGGCGCGATCATCAAGGTGCACACCGACCGGGTGATCGAGATCCAGGGTGTGAAGCGGCTCAGCGGCTACACCCACCGGCCGATCCCGGACCGGATCGAGGCGGCGAGCTGGGCGGCGGCGGCGTTGGCCACCCGCGGCCACGTCGAGGTGCTGGGCGCCCAGCAGGCCGACATGATGACCTTCCTGAACATCTTCCGCTCGGTCGGCGGCGAGTACGAGGTGACCGACCTCCGCCCGCCCCGGGCCGGCAAGCCGGGCCAGGAGGGCGGCATCCGCTTCTGGCACCCGGGCGGCGAGCTGAACGCGGTGGCGCTGGAGACCGACGTCCACCCCGGCTTCATGACCGACTGGCAGCAGCCGCTCGTGGTGGCGCTGACCCAGGCCCGCGGCCTGTCGATCGTCCACGAGACGGTCTACGAGCAGCGGCTGGGCTACACCGAGGCGCTGAACTCGATGGGCGCCAACATCCAGGTCTACCGGGACTGCCTGGGTGGCACCCCGTGCCGCTTCGGCCGGCGCAACTTCAAGCACTCCGCGGTGATCGCCGGCCCGAGCAAGCTGCACGCGGCCGACCTGGTCATCCCGGACCTGCGGGCCGGTTTCAGCCACCTGATCGCCGCCCTCGCGGCCGAGGGCACCTCCCGGGTGTACGGCGTCGACCTGATCAACCGCGGCTACGAGGACTTCGAGGCCAAGCTGGCGGACCTGGGCGCACACGTGGAGCGTCCGTAACATCACACTGCGTTTTCCGCGCCCGGTGCACCCGCGATGTGCACCGGGCGCGGCTGTTTGGCTACCCTTCACGAGTGCCGTCGCTGTTTCGTCGTAAGCCCGCCGACCTCGTCGAGGAGTCCGTCACCACGGTGACGACCGACGAGGCACCCGACCGTGCCCACCCTCGGGGATACACCCCGAGCAAGAAGGAGCTCGGCGTGGTGACGCCGAAGCGGCCCACCGCCGGCCGCCGCGCGGGCACGCCGAGCAAGCCGCTGACCAAGGAGGAGGCGCGCGAGCAGCGCCGGGTGGCGCGCGCCGAGTCGGCGGCCGAGTTCCGCCGCGAGGGCGGTCCGCGCGACCGGGGCCCCGAGCGGCTGCTGGCCCGGAACGTGGTCGACTCCCGGCGCACGGTGGGCACCTGGTTCTTCGGCGGCGCGCTGATCGTGCTGGTCGGATCCAACCAGGCCATGCCGCCGATCGTCCGGCTGATCTCCAACGTGCTGTGGGGGGCGCTGGCGCTCGGTGTGGTGATCGACTCGATCCTGATCTCCCACAAGATCAAGAAGCTGGTGCGCGAGCGC
Organism: Micromonospora sp. SL4-19; assembly: GCF_047921475.1. Taxonomy (NCBI): domain Bacteria; kingdom Bacillati; phylum Actinomycetota; class Actinomycetes; order Micromonosporales; family Micromonosporaceae; genus Micromonospora; species Micromonospora sp. SL4-19. The sequence goes on along the minus strand of NZ_JBLROB010000006.1, from coordinate 24,629 downwards.
TTCCCCAAGAGCACCGAGAGGCTCGGTTCGCTCTACTTCTACGCGATCATGCGCTCGATCACGTTCCGCAGGATGCGGGCCCCGCAGCCACAGGTCAACATCGGCGACAAGATCTGACCGGGCGCGGCCCGGATCCGGCCCCTTCCCCCGACTCGGGGAAGGGGCCGTTTCATTCCACCCCGAGCAGGCGCAACAGCGCGGTGGTGCCGGCCGCCGCGACCACGACCAGGACGAACGGCGCCCGTCGCCAGGCGAGCAGTACCCCGACCAGCACTCCCGCGGGCCGGGCGTAGCCGGCGAAGCGGCCGGCCTCCGTCAGCGCCGCGGTCGCGGCGAGCGCGGCCAGCAGGGCGGCGGCGGCGACCGGCAACAGGTGCCGGGACCACTCCGGCAGTTCCAGCCGATCGCGCAGGAGCACCCCGGCGACCCGGAATCCGTACGTGCCGGCGGCCAGGGCGACGATCACGGCGATCAGCACGACGCCTCCCCGGTCCGCACCACGCGCCCGGCCTCCGGTACCCCGTCGGCACCGCCCGGCTCGGCCCCGCCTGCGTCGAGCGGATCGTCCGTCGGCGGGGTGACCTGCCCCGAACCCGGAACGGCCGCGACGGCGGGCATCCGGTCGGCGCCGGCCCGCCCGCGCCGGCGTACCGCCGGCACGACCACGGCGACGAGGGCGAGCAGGACCGGCAGCCCGGCGGGCAGGACCGCGGTGGCCAGCACCGCCAGCCCGGCGCCGGCCAGCGCCACTCGACGGGTCTGTCCGTCGCGCAGGCTCGGCAGCAGCAGCGCGGCCAGCCCGGCCGGGAAGGCGGCGTCGAGTCCCAGCACGGCCGGGTCGCCCACCGCGCCGCCGGCCAGCACCCCGAGCAGCGTGCCCGCGTTCCAGGCCAGGAAGAGCAGCGCCCCGGCGAGCCAGAACGCGTGTCGTCGTGTCGGCCCGCCCGGCCGGGCCAGGGCGAACGCGGTCGCCTCGTCGGTCATCAGGTGGCTGCCGAGCAGCCGCCGCCAGCGCCCCGGGCCGAGGCTGCCGCCGAGGGCCAGACCGAACGGCAGGTGCCGGGCGTTGAGCAGCAGGCCGGCGAGGACCGCCGCGAGCGGGCTGCCGGCGGCCACCAGGCCCACCGCCATGAACTGCGCGCCACCGGCGTAGACGAACACCGACATGGCGAGGGTGGCCCAGACGGGCAGGCCGGCGGCCACCGCCACCGCGCCGAACGAGGCGCCGACGGCGACCATCGCCGCGCCGATGGCGGCGACGTCGCGCAGCGCGGCCGCGTCGCCCGTTCGATGTACCGTACGCATGGTTCATTATCCTGAACGCAGCGGCACGCGTTCGTCAAACCGAACAAACCGACCTATGGAGCGAACAATGGCGGTCGACCCCGCTCCCCCGCTGGCCACCATCGCGGCCGCCCTGCGTCGCGAGCGCGACCGGGCGGGCATCTCGCTGACCGAGCTCGCCCGCCGGGCCGGCATCGCCAAGTCCACCCTGTCGCAGCTGGAGTCCGGTGTCGGCAACCCGAGCGTCGAGACGCTCTGGGCGCTGGGAGTCGCGCTGGGCGTGCCGTTCAGCCGGCTGGTCGAGCCGCCCACGGCCGCCGTCCGGGTCGTCCGGGCGGGCGAGGGCCCGCGAATCCGCTCCGAGCACGCCGACTTCAGCGCCACCCTGCTCGCCGCCGGCTCGCCGCACGCCCGTCGCGACGTGTACGTGATGGAGCTGGAGCCCGGGGCCGTCCGGGTGGCCGAGGCGCACACCCCGCGCAGCGTCGAGCACGTCGTGGTCGCGGCCGGGCGGATGCGGATCGGCCCGGAGTCCGACCTGGTCGAGCTGGGCCCGGGTGACTACGCCACGTTTCCCGGCGACACGCCGCACCGGTACGAGGCGCTGGTCCCCGGCACCTTCGCCGTGCTCGTGATGGAGCACCCGTAACGGCAGCGCACCAACCACGGTCATGACCGGCTCGTCCGCCACCACGTGGACGAGCCCGTGCCGCGCGGCCACGTCGAGTAACGACACCAGCCCCGGGGGGCCGCCACCCACTCCGCGAAGACCTTTCCGCGCGGGCCCTGCTTCGAGGCTTCCCGCTGGTTGCACGGCTGAGGCCGCGGCAGGCGCTGCGGAGGCATCCTCAACGCCATCACGGGGAGTAACATCAGGCTTCCGGCTGCGGCTATCACCCACAGTTGCCGACAGCACGCCAGGCGGGCAGCCGGGCGCGCCGATAAGCCGGAGACGTGCGGGCGATCAGCCGACCTCGGACGGGGCACGGTAGAGCCGGGCGACAACCTCCTCGATGTCCGGCTCGACGATCGAGATGTCCCGCAGGGTGGCCAGGCCGGCCAGCCCGGCCACCACCTCGGCGACGCTCGCCGACTCCAACACGAAGACCAGCCGGTGCCCGTCCGCCTCCACCCGCTGCAGCGGAGCGCCGGGCAGCGCCGGCGGCTCGGGCAGCACGGTGTCCAGCTCGGCGACGACCATCCGGCGGGAGCCGTAGCGGCTGTGCAGCGCGGCGATCGAGCCGTCGTGCACCACCCGGCCGTGGTCGATCACCACGAGGCGCCGGCAGAGCCGCTCGATGTCGGCCAGGTCGTGGGTGGTGAGCACCAGGGTGGTGTCGCCGGCCCGGCCCAGCTCGGCCAGGAAACCTCGGACCGCCTGCTTGCTCACCACGTCCAGCCCGATGGTCGGCTCGTCGAGGAAGAGCACCTCCGGCCCGTGCAGGAGCGCGGCGGTCAGCTCGCCGCGCATCCGCTGCCCGAGGGAGAGCTGCCGGACCGGGGTGTCCAGGAACTCGTCGAGGTCGAGCAGGCCGCGGCAGCGGGCCAGCCGGGCCGCGTGCTCGCCCGCCGGTACCCGGTAGACGTGCCGGAGCAGCTCGAACGAGTCGCGCAGCGGCAGGTCCCACCAGAGCTGCGAGCGCTGCCCGAAGACCACGCCGATGCGTAGCGCCAGCCGGGTCCGCTCGGCCACCGGTCGCAGCCCGCAGACCCGGGCCTCCCCCGCCGACGGCATCAGCACGCCGGTGAGCATCTTCAGGGTCGTCGACTTGCCGGCACCGTTCGGGCCGATGTAGCCGAGCATCTCGCCGCGTTCCACCCGCAGGTCGATCCCGTCGACTGCGGTGACCGTCCGCTTGTCCCGGCGCACCCGTCCGGCCTTCACCCGGACGGTGAACTCCTTGCGCAGCCCGCGCATCTCGATGACGCTCATGATCCCGTACTCCGGTAGTGGCGGATCCCGACGCGCCAGGCCAGGGTGGCGACCCCCGCGGCGACCAGCGCGACACCCGGCGCGGCCCAGCCGACCCAGGCGGGCAGACCGAGCGGGTCGGCCCGGCCGAGCAGCGCCAGCGCCGGGTGGTAACTGACAAAGGCGAACCCCATCCCGTACGCGAAGAGCGCGCGGAACCAGCCGTCGTAGACGGTGACCGGGTACGACGTGAAGTCGCGCCCACCGTAGGTGACGGAGTTGGCCAGCTCGCCCGAGTCGATCCAGTAGAACGACACGGTGGCGGTGGTGACGAAGATCGAGCCGAAGAAGACCACGGCGGCGAGCGGGGCCACCACGACCAGGGCGAGCCGGCCCGGCGTCCAGTCGATCCCGGCCGAGCTGACCGCGACGACCAGCACGGCCAGCCCGAAGACCGAGCGGGACACCTTGCGCAGCGGCAGGTCCATCAGCAGCAGCTGGGGCAGCGCGGCGAGCGGTCGGACCAGCACGGCGTCGAAGAGGCCGGTGCGGACGTACCGGGGCAGCCGCTCGATGTTGCCGACCAGCAGGTCCGCGGTGGCGAACGCGAAGGACGACAGGCCGACGATCACCAACGCCTCGCGCAGCGTGAAGCCGCCCAGCTCGCGGGTGACGCCGAACAGCACCAGCACGGTGACCAGGTCGAACACCGTCGCCCCGACGTTGCCGAGCAGGTCCACCACGAACGACGTGCGGTACGCGGCCTGCGACCGGGCCTGCGCGCCGAGCAGCGCCCGGTACGCGCCCAGCAGGCCCGGCTCAGCCACCCCGCACCACCAGCCGGCGTTCAACCACCCTGCACCACCAACCGGCGCTCGGCCCGGCGCTGCACCAGCCGGCAGAGGGCGAGCAGCGCAACGGCCCAACCGACCTGCACCCCGACCAGGCCGAGCTGCATCGGCGCCGGATCCCGCTCGACCAGCACGTCGAGCGGGATCTGGAGCAGGCTCGGGAACGGGGTGCCGTACCGCAGCACGGCCTCCAGCCAGCCGGGCAGGAAGCCCAGCGGGAAGTAGAGCCCGGCAAGCACGCCGGAGCAGAGCGTCCAGAGGATCAGCGGGCCCCGGACGTCCTGCAACCAGTACGCGGTGGCGTTGACCAGGTAACGGCAGCCGAAGCAGACCACCACGGCGAGCAGCACGGACAGCGCGAACAGCGGCAGGGTGACCGGGCGGCGGGGCAGGTAGACGTCGAAGAAGAGCAGGCCGACCAGCACCGGCGGCACCAGCCGGGACAGCAGGGCGAACCCGGCCCGGCCGAGATCGGTGGCGAGATAGCTGGTCACCGGGTGGACCGGGCGGAGCAGGTCGGCGGCGATCTCGCCGGTGCGGATCCGGTCGGCCAGCTCGGTCCAGCCCCAGATCAGAATCACCGCCAGCAGGCCCTGCCCGACCCAGACGAAGGTGGCGAGCTGGGCGCGGTCGTAGCCGGCGACCCGGCCCGCCGCGCCGGCCGCCGCGAGGAAGATGTAGTAGCGCAGGAAGCCGAAGACGCTGTTGGTGACCACGCCCGCCGCAGCGGCCTGCCGGTAGGTGGCGTATCGCCGAAAACCGGACGCTACTATCGCGCCGAATGTCCGAAACCATCGGGTAACGTTTGGGCCCGTGGGCGGTGCCACAGTGGCGGTGACCGAGCCCACGCCGCTACCCTCCTTCCGCAGCCATGACGTGCCGGGACCGGGCGACTCTACCGGCACGTCGGGCGCCTGGCGCGACAATTTCCAACGAGGTGACACCGCCGTGAGCGAGCGACGCGAGCCGGCCCCGAGGCCGCGCCGCGCGGGCGGCGACAGGGTCCCCCGATGAGCGGCTGGGACCGCTGGCGCGAGCTGGCCGAACCGTCCTGGGCCGCCGAGCCCACCCACGAGTGGCATCCGCAGTTTCCGGGGCAGCGCTACCCGGGCGACATCGGCATCGAGCACCTGGGCCCGCCCGCGCCGCGCGGCCGGGCCACCATCGTCGGCCGGGCCGAGGTGCAGCCCGTCAGCCCCGCACCGACCGCTGACGCGTACCCGATCAGCCCGGCCGGTCCGGACGAGCGGCGTGGCGCGTATCCGGGGTCGTCCGGGCCGGGCGAGCGGCCCGGGTACCCGGACGGGCGCCGCGGGGACGAGCCGCGCGCGGACGGGCGACGGTCCTGGGTGGACCGGCGTGCGGACGGCACCGGGCACGCTGACGCCGCGCCCCGGCGCGGTCCCGCGCCTGAGGCGGGCGACCGGTACGACCCGCGCGGCACCGAGCGGGCGCCGGAGCGCCCCGCCGGTCGGCCGGACGACCGGTACGACCAGCGCTGGGTACGCCCCGAGCCCGGACGGCGGGTGCCACCGCCGGATGCGGCAGCGCACCGACCCGTCTCCCCCGCGCCCGAGCCCGGTTGGCTCCCGGAGCCCGACGAGTTCCCGCACCGCCCCCAGGCACGGCCGGCGTGGGCGGAGCAGCGCCGGGGTACGCCCGACGGACCGCTCGACGCTGTCCCGCACGGTCCGTCGGGGCGACGCGAACCGGGCCCCGACGGCCCGCTCGACCGGCGCGCGCGGCCGTTCGACGGACCCGTGGACCAGCGCGGGCCTGCCGTCGGTGGCAACGTGGACCGGCGCGGACCGGGCTTCGACGGCGCGGTGGACCGACGCGAGCCCGGCTTCGAACGCCCCACCGACCGGCGCGAGCCCGGCTTCGAACGCCCCACCGACCGGCGTGGCCACGGCTTCGACGGCCGAGTCGACCGGCGCGAGCCCGATGTCGAACGGCCAACCGACCGGCGCGACCAGGGCCTCGACGGTCCGCCGCGCCGCGAGCCCGACCCGCGCCGGGAGGCTGCCGCGTGGGCCGAGACGTACCGGGACGTTCCGTCGGACGGCGCCCGCCGGCCCATGGATCCGTACCGTCCGCAGCCCGGCCGGCCCGGCGACCCGCGTCCCGCCTCCCCCGGTCCCGACGAGCGGTGGGACACCCGCCGCCCCCCGGCCGACCCCGTGCGACAGCGTGCCGAGGAGTGGCCGCCCGTCGAGCGGCGGCCCCGGACCGAGCCGGCCGCGTACCGGCCCGACGACCGCCCGGTCGTTCCCGATCGGCCCGGCCCGGGCGGACGGCCGACTCGCCCCACCGACGAGGCGGCTTCCCGGTACGACGGTCGGCGCCCCGAGCCGGTCGGCCCCCGGCCCGAGCCGGTCGGCCCCCGGCCCGAGGACCGGCACCGGCCGGAGGAGCGGCCGGCCTTCCGCCCCCGCCCCGAGGAGTGGCAGGGCCGCCCGGCCGAGCCCGGCCCGGTCCGCCCCGACGGTTGGCGCTCGCCGGCCGAGCCGACGGCCCGTACGCGGCCCGACGACGTGCGGGGGCGGCCGACGTCGCCCGCCCCGACACGGCGCGACGACCTGCACGACCGGCCGGCGCAGGCCGCTCCGACGCGGCCCGACGAGGTACGGGAGCAGCCCGTCACGCCTGACTCCGTGGGGCCCGACGGCGTTCGGCGTCCGCCGGTGGGGCAACCCGACCCGCGGCCGGCGGCGCCGACCTCCGGCGCGCCCGTCTCCGGTCTGCCCGCCTCAGGCGTGCCCACCTCAGGCGTGCCCATCTCAGGCCTGCCCGCTTCAGGAGTGCCGGTCTCGGGAGTGCCGGTCTCGGGAGCGGCCGCATACCCGGCCGAGCAGCGGGTGCTGCGCGACCGGTCCGAGCGGCCGGACAAGCCGATCTCCGCGCCGCCGATCTCCGCGCCGCCGGCCCAGCCGCCACCGGCCTGGCCCGTCTCCGGGCTGCCCGCGTCGGCTTCCACACCGCCCCGACCGCCGGCGCCGCAGTCGGCACCGATTTCCGCGCCGCCGGCCGTACCGGTGTCGGTGCCGCCCGCACCCCCGGCGCCCGCGCCCACCGAGCGGGATGTCTCCGCGCCGCCGACCGGCCCGAGTTCGGCCGCGTCGGCCGAGGCGTCCCGGCCACCGGAGGCCTCCCGCCCGGCCCCGCCGGACGCCGCGGCTTCCCAGGGATCGGTCGACGATGTGGTGGCCGCGCCGGCATCGGCCCCGTCCACGGTGGGGACGGGCGGCGACCGCAGCGTCCTGGAGGCTGCTCGGGCCGCCCGGTCGGACGCCGGCCCGGCCGCCGCGCCCTCCACCGGTCGCCCGGTGGAGGAACTGGACGCCTGGTTCCGGCCGAATCAGCCGGCGCCGGATCCCGACGACACCACGCGACCCGTCTCGGGACCGCCCGCCCAGGATGCCGCGCCCGCGGCCCAGGCGCCCCCGCCCCAGGTTGCCGTGCCGACCGCGCCGCCGGTGTCGGCACCACCGGCCCAGGTGTCCGCACCACCCGCGCCCGTGTCGGCACCACCGGCCCAGGTCTCCGCACCACCAGCCCAGGTCTCCGCGCCACCCGCACCCCTGTCGGCACCACCGGCCCAGGTCTCCGCCCAGCCGGTGTCGGCACCACCGGCCCCGGTGTCCGCACCACCGGCCCAGGTCTCCGCGCCGCCCGCACCGGCCGCCCCGACGGACGAGCCGACGGACAAGCCGACGGACGAGTCGGCGGAGGGCGAACGACGCGAGGTGCGCCCGGCGGACCCCGAGCAGGCGCTGGCCGCCATCCGGTGGCGGCTGCACTCGCAGGAACTGCGGGAGGAGGCCCCCGATCCGGAGGCGCTGCGTGAGGTCCGGGACGGGCTCACCACGAAGCTCGGCAGCGCGCCCGACAACCGCAACCGGGCCCGGCTGCTGAGTCTGCGGTCGGTGGCCTCCCGGATCCTCGGCGACCTGGACGACGCTCTCGCCGACGCGCGGCTGGCCCTGACGTACGCGGAGGCCACCGGCGAGTTGCGGCGGACCGCGCTGGCCCGCGCCCGGCTGGCCGAGGTGCTGCGCTGGCGGGGCGAGCACGCGGAGGCCGACCGGCTCTTCGCCGCGGCCAATTCGCCCGAGTTGCCCGACCGGCTGCGTGCGGTGCTGCACGAGCACGCCGGCCGGTCCTGCTACGACCAGGGCCGGCTGACCGAGGCGTGCCTGCACTTCGAGCGGGCCCTGGACCTGCGCCAGGGCGAGGACGCCGAGCTGAACGCGCGTACGGCGCTGGCGCTGGACGCGGTCGCCGAGCGGGCGGCGGCCGACGGTTTCGGCCCGAAGCCACGGACCCGGGAGACGGTCCTGGGCAACGAGCGGTACCCGGTGCCCACCCTCGACGAGGAGCAGGAGCTCTGGGGGTACGCGGACGCCGAGGGCAACCTGGTGGTCGGCCACCGGTACGCCGAGGTGCAGCCGTTCCACGAGGGCGTGGCCTGGGTACGGCGCCCGGAGGCGTCCCGCTGGGCGTTGATCGACACCGCCGGCGCGGCGCTGATCGAGGCCAACAACGGCTACCGCGGGGTGGGCTCGTTCTCCGACGGCCTGGCCTGGGTGTCGATGGACGGCCAGGGCAGATGGATGGCGGTCGACCCGACCAACATCGTGAAGATCCCCCCGGGGTTCGAGGACGCCCGACCGTTCCGAGAAGGCCTGGCGGCGGTCCGCCAGAACGGCGGCTGGGGCGCGGTCGACCGGACGGGGCGGGTCGTCGTGCCGACCCGGTTCCACGGCTTCGCCACCGCCCTGGCCGACGGCCGGCACGTGGACGGCTTCACCGAGGAGGGCCTGGCCGTGGTGGAGTTGGCCGGCCGCCGGGGCGTGGTGGATCGGACCGGTCGGGTGCTGGTCGACCCGGCGTACCCGGCTCTGGTCGTGCACCCGGTCGCCTTCCTGATCGGCGACGGGTCGGGCCGCTGGGGCGCGCTGGACCGGCGGGGCGAGCCGCTGATCGACCCGGTACACCCGAGCCACGCTGCGGTGGTGGCGGAGATCGACCAACTGCTCGCCGACACCAGCCCGGTGCTCTGACCCGCGAACGGCCGTGGCGCCGCCCGGGCGCGGAACGCCGTCGGCGCGGCCACCAGGTCGTCGCGCCGGACGGAGACCCATGATCGGGCAGGACTAGGGTCGAGTCATGGAATTCCGACACCTAGGCCGCTCGGGCCTGTTGGTCAGCGAGATCTCGTACGGCAACTGGATCACTCACGGTTCGCAGGTCGAGGAGGAGGCGGCGACCGCCTGCGTGCGGGCCGCCCTGGACACCGGCATCACCACCTTCGACACCGCCGACGTGTACGCCGGCACGAAGGCCGAGGAGGTGCTCGGCCGCGCGCTGAAGGGCGAGCGGCGCGAAGGGCTGGAGATCTTCACCAAGGTCTACTGGCCGACCGGCCCGGGTCGCAACGACCGCGGGCTGTCCCGCAAGCACATCATGGAGTCGATCAACGGCTCGCTCCGCCGCCTGCAGACCGACTACGTGGACCTCTACCAGGCCCACCGCTACGACTACCACACGCCGCTCGAGGAGACGATGGAGGCCTTCGCCGACGTCGTGCACTCCGGCAAGGCGCATTACATCGGCGTCTCGGAGTGGAAGGCGTCGCAGATCCGCGAGGCCCACCAGCTCGCCCGTGAGCTGCGCATCCCGCTGGTCTCGAGCCAGCCGCAGTACTCGATGCTGTGGCGGGTCATCGAGGCTGAGGTGATCCCCACCAGCGAGGAGCTGGGCCTGGGCCAGATCGTCTGGTCGCCGATGGCCCAGGGGGTGCTCTCCGGCAAGTACCTGCCGGGGCAGCCGCCGCCGGCCGGCTCCCGGGCCACCGACGAGAAGTCCGGCGCGGGCTTCATCGCCAGGTTCATGACCGACGAGGTGCTCACCCGGGTGCAGCGGCTCAAGCCGCTGGCCGAGCAGGCCGGGCTGACCATGCCGCAGCTCGCCATCGCCTGGGTGCTGCAGAACCCGAACGTCTCCTCGGCGATCATCGGGGCGTCCCGACCGGAGCAGGTGCACGACAACGTGAAGGCGGCGGGCGTGCGGCTCGACGCCGACCTGCTCAAGGCCATCGACGAGATCGTCGACCCGATCACCGAGCGCGACCCGGCCAAGACCGAGAGCCCGGCGCAGCGCCCGTGACGCTCTCCCCGGGCCGGCGCGGCCACCGCGCCGGCCCGGGCCCTTCTCCGGGTACGCGCACGACCGGTCACCCCGCCGCTGCGCGGCGGCTCCCGCCGCCCGGTCAGCCCTGCCAGAACCGGATCAGTTCGCGCCCGAGGACGTAGAGCTCGGGCGGCAGCCCGAGGAAATCGGCCACCTTGAAGACCGCACCGAAGAACCAGCCGTTGATCCGCGGGTTCCACAGCAGCGCGAAGAGCAGGATGAAACCGAACGGGGCGAACAGGTCGTACATCCGGCGGTACTGCGGGCTGAGCCACGGCTGGATCATGTTGCCGCCGTCCAGGCCGGGCACCGGCAGCAGGTTGAGCACGCTGGCGGTGAGCTGGAGGAACGCCAGCAGGCCCACGCCGGCCCAGAACGCCAGCGGGCCGCCCACCGCACCGGGGCCGACCAGCAGCGCCGCCACCAGCAGCAGGGTGAACAGCACGTTGGTGGCCGGGCCGGCCAGGCTGACCAGGGTGTGCCGCAGCCGGCCGGGGATGGCGTGCCGGTCGACCCAGACCGCGCCGCCGGGCAGGCCGATGCCGCCGAGCAGCACAACGACCACCGGCAGAATGATCGACAGCAGCGGGTTGGTGTATTTCAGCGGGTTGAGCGTCAGGTAGCCCCGGTGGGCGATGTCCCGGTCGCCGGACCGGTAGGCGACGACCGCGTGGGCGTACTCGTGCAGGCAGAGTGAGACCAGCCAGCCCGAGACCACGAACAGGAAGACGTCGAACCGGACGTTGCCGAACCCGTGCCAGATCAGCACGCCGCTGGTCGCGAAGAGCGCGACCAGCGCGAGGAAGATCGGGCTGGGCCGGAACGCCGCCCGCGGCACCCCGAGCACCAGCGGATCACCGGGGCGGTCGTAGCCCGTCATTGGACCGGCGGCAGCAGACTCATGCGGTACTCCACCCGGTCGTCCTCGACGAGCGCGACGGAGGTGACGCCGGACGCCGCGAGCTCCCGCCAGGTCTGGCCGATCCACGACTCGGCGTCCGCCTGGCTGCCGAACGACTCGGCCGGTCCGTCGACCGACTCGCCGTTCGTGCCCTCGTACCGCCAGCTCCACGCCATGCCGCGTCTCCCCTCGCCGCCGTCGTCCCCTGGGACGAACCCCCGCAAGCGTAGTCGGCCCGATCCGGATCGGTCCGGCCACCACGTTCCGGACGGGTCACCGGGTGGATCATGCGGGGAGCCGGCGGCCGGTACGGTGGCGCGGTGCTGACTCAAGGAGTGGTGCTCAGCGACCGCTATCGGCTGAGCGAACGCATCGCGACCGGCGGCATGGGGGCCGTCTGGAAGTGCACCGACACCCTGCTGGACCGCGAGGTCGCGGTGAAGGTGCTGCTGCCGTCGCTGGTCGACGACCCCGAGTTCACCACCCGCTTCCACGCCGAGGCCCGGATGATGGCCGCGCTGCGGCACCCGGGCATCGTGCAGGTGCACGACTTCGGCTCCGCCACGCTCGCCGACGGCAGCCAGGTCAGCTACCTGGTGATGGAGTACGTCGACGGCGATCCGCTGGTGACCTGGATCCGCCGCGCCGGCCGGCTCGACCCGGCGTCCACCATGTCGGTGGTGGCGCAGGCCGCGGACGCGCTGCACGCCGCCCACCTCGCCCGGATCGTGCACCGGGACGTCAAGCCCGGAAACCTGCTGGTCAAGCGGGACGGCACGGTGGTGCTGGTCGACTTCGGCATCGCCCGGGCCACCACCATGGCGGGGATCACCGCCGCGCACATGGTGCTCGGCACCGCCTCGTACATGTCGCCGGAGCAGGCCACCGGCCAGCCCGTCTCGCCCGCCACCGACGTCTACGCGCTCGGCGCGGTCGCCTACTTCTGCCTCGCCGGCCGCCCGCCCTTCGAGGGCGACAACCCGCTGCAGGTGGCGCTGCGACATGCCCAGGACGAGCCCGCGCCGCTGCCGCCGGGCACGCCCCCGGCGGTGGTCGAGCTGGTCCGCCGGGCGCTGGCGAAGAGCCCCGGCGACCGGTACCCGAGCGCCGTGGCCATGGCCGAGGCCGCCCAGGACGCCCGGGACGCGACCCTGGCCAGCGTCCCGGTCCCGCCCCGGCCGCCGTGGGCGGTGGCCGGTCCGGCCGTGCCCGGGCCCGCCGTCCTCCCCGCGCCCGACGCCGGCCCGCCCGCCGCGGCGCAGTCCGGCGGTACGGCGTCCGGCAGCCGTTCCCACGCCGGGTTCCCGGCCGGACCGCGCCCCGGCTCCGGGCCGGACCCGAGCAGCCTCGCACCGTCGTCGGCAGGCACACCCGACACCGGAGCGTCGACCGGCGTCCCCGGCCCCGCCGAGCCCGAACCCGGCACCGGTGCCGGGTTCGGTGGCGCGGGCGGGTTCGCTCAGCCGCCGTCCCGGCCGTACGCCGACGCCGGGCCGCGCGGCGGCTCCGGGCACCCGGGTCCGCCCCCCGCCGGCCCCGCCTGGTCGGTCGGCGCCGCGCACCCGGGCCAGCCCGGTCCGCGCCCCGGCGGGTACGCACCGGAGCCGGACCGGCAGGCCAGCTCGGGCGTGCCGCCGACGTTGGAGGAGCCGGCGGGACGTCCCGGCCGGGGGCGGCTGTTGGCGCTGGCCGGCGCTGCCGGCGTCGTCGTCATCGCGCTGGTGACCGCGGTGGCCGTGGCGGCGTTGTCCCCCGGCGACGACAAGGATGCGGGGCAGAGCCCGGCCGCGCTGACCGGGGAGTCCGTGCCCGCCGACCCGGGGCAGCCGGGACCGGAGGCCACGGCGGGCGCGGCGGAGCCGACCCCGAGCCGTACCGACCGGACCGGCCGGTCACCGTCGGCCACGCCGAGTCACCCGGCGGGCGGCGCGGCCACCCCGTCGGTCGGCGCGTCGGGCGGCGTGTCGGCACCCCCGAGCACCGGCGGCGGCACGGGCGCGCCGAAGCCGACGGGCACGACCAGTGCCCCGGAGAAGCCCAACCCGTACACGCCCGCGCAGGCGTGCGGCAGCGGCTACCAGGTGATCGACTCGGCCCCGCTGACCGCGAACGGGGTCCGCAAGGCGCGGGTCTACCTGCTCTACAACAACGCCAGCAAGGCCAACTGCGTGGTCACCATGAAGGACACCGACGTCGGCCGGGCCAGCAAGGTGACGGCGTACCTGGAGGTGCAGGGGAAAACCCGCCAGACGGACAGCGGGTCGTTCTCGTACTACGCCGGGCCGGTCCGGGCCACCGCCGGCGGCACCTGCGTGAAGTGGGGCGGGTCGGTCGCCGGGGCGAGCTACGGAAGCGGGTTCGAGCACTGCGGCTGAGCCCCGCCGGGGCCCGGCCCGGCCCGTCACGGGGCGCGCCCAGCGGACGCCGTACGGGCCGGCAGGCGGCGACCGGCCGGCCGGCTTTAAGGTACGGGCATGTCCGTTGACGGGTGGAACACCCTCCTGGTGCTCGGTGGTATCCGGTCCGGCAAGTCCGAGTTCGCGGAATCGCTGGTCACCGACGCGCCCACGGTCCGGTATGTGGCCACCGCCCCCGAGGGGGACCCGGCGGACACCGAGTGGGCGACCCGCCTCGCGGCGCACCGGGCCCGCCGGCCCGGAAGCTGGACCACCGAGGAGACCGCAGCCGATCCGGGCCGGCTGGCCGACGTGATCGCGACCGCCGGGCCGAACGAGACGCTGCTCGTCGACGACCTCGGCGGCTGGGTGACCGTGCTGCTCGACCCGGCCCACCAGCCCGCCGACGACACGGCCACCATCGCCGCGCTCGCGGCGGCGGTCCGGGCGAGCGCGGCCCGGCTGGTGCTGGTCAGCCCGGAGGTGGGGCTCACCCTGGTGCCGACCACGCCGCTGGGCCGGGCCTTCACCGACGCGCTGGGCTCGACCAACCAGGCGGTCGCCGATGCCTGCGACGCGGTCGTGCTGGTCGTGGCCGGCCAGCCCACCTGGCTGAAGCCGGCCGGCCCACCGCCGCACCCCGCCGAGCCGGCGCAGGCCGGCCCCGGCCAGGCGGGCGCCCCGGCGCAGGTGCCGGTCGGCGCCGCCCCGATCGGCGAAGCGGAGCAGGCGCTGCCCGACGTGCTGACCCCGGACATGGCGCCGCCCCTGCCGGCCCCCGAGCCGGTGCCGGCGCCCGGCTGGGCGGCCCCCACCATGGGGCTGCCGACGGTCGCCACCGGCCTGGTCATCCAGCCCGGCATGGAACTGCCGATGCCCGACGACTACGCCGGCCCGCAGGCGGTCGACCGACTCGTCACCCTGGACATCCCGGGCGCCGGTCTCGGCGTGCTGGACCGGGTGGTCAGCTTCGCCGCCGCGACCCAGGGCACCCCGACCCCGGTGCCGTGGAGTTCCGTGCGGGTGCTGCTGCTGCACGGCGACCACGCCGGCGGCGCGTCGGCCGGCGCGGCGCCCGGCGAGTCGGCCCGCCGCGCCCGGCAGGCCCGCGCCGGCAAGGGGGCGCTGGCCCGGTTGGCGGCCGAGAGCAGGGCCAGCCTCCAGGTGGTCGAGGCGCCCGCCTCCGCCGCCATCGAGGACGGGCCGGCGCTCACCGCCGACGAGGTCGAGTCGGCGCTGCGGTACGGCTGGCGGCTGGCCGAGCAGGCCGCCGACGCGGGCGTGCAGCTGCTGGTGCTGGCGGCGTGCGGGGCCGGCACCGAGGCCGCCGCCGCGGCGGTGCTGGCGGCCACGGCCGGCGCGGAACCCCCGGCGGTGCTGAGTCGGGTGTTGACCGAGCACAACGAGTTCGACGACGCGGCCTGGATGGTCCGCTGCGCGGCGGTCCGGGACGCCCTGCACCGCACCCGCCGCAACGCCCGCGACGCCAAGGACGTGCTGGCGGAGCTGGGCGGCGGCGACATCGCCGTGGCCACCGGCGTGCTGCTCGGGGCGACCGCCCGGCGGATACCCGTGCTGCTGGACGGGCCGGTCGGCGTGGCCGCCGGCATGGTCAGCCGCGACCTGGCCGGGCAGGCCCGACACTGGTGCCTGCTGCCGGACCACGGCGGGCAGCCGGCGGTCCGGCTCGCCGCCGACGTGCTCGGCCTCACCCCGCTGGTGGACCTGCGGCTCGACCTCGGCGAGGGGGCGACGGCGCTGGCCACCCTGCCGCTGCTGCGCTCGGTGCTGGCGCTGGCCGCCGGCCTGCCGGTGCACCCGTCGCTCGGCGGCGGCGAGGACGACGAGGAGTTCGTCGAGCCCGAGCCGGCCGGTCCCGGGCCGACCACGACGGAGCCGGAGTTCGCCGAGCCCGAGCCGCCCGGTCCCGGGCCCACCACGACGGAGCCGGAGTTCGCCGAGCCGGAGCCGGCCGGACCCGGGCCTGCCACGGTCGAGCCGGACGAGCCGGTAGCGGTGCCGGACTCCCCCGGCCGGCGTGCCGACTGAGTCGCGGCTCGCCGACGGGATCCGGCTGGCGGTCACCACCTTCACCACGCTGCCGGTACGCGCCGGCACGGTGGACCGGGCCGCGGCGGCCACCGCGATGGCGCTCGCCCCGGCGGTCGGGGCGCTGCTCGGCGCGCTGCTCGCGGCGGTGCTGCTGCTGGTCGCCGCCGTCGCGCCCCCGCTGGTCGCCGCCGTCGTCACCGTCGGACTCGGCGCGCTGCTCACCCGGGGTCTGCACCTGGACGGGCTGGCCGACACCGTGGACGCGCTGGGGTCGTACCGGCGCGGCGCGGCGGCACTGGAGATCATGAAGAAGCCGGACGTCGGCCCGTTCGGGGTGGTCGCGCTGGTGGTCGTACTCCTGCTCCAGGCCGCGGTGCTCGCGGAGCTGGCCGGGCGGTCGTGGCCGGCGGTGCTCGCCGCAGTGGCCGCCGCTACGGCGGCCGGGCGGCTCGGTGCCGGCCTGGCCTGCCGGCGCGGGGTGCCCGCCGCCCGGCCGAACGGGCTCGGCGCGCTGGTGGCCGGCACGGTCCCGCCGGTCGCGCTGGTCGCCGGCACGGCCGCCGTCGCGCTGCTGGCGGTGCCGGCGGTGCCGGGCCGCCCCGGGCAGGGTCCGCTCGCCGTCGTCGCCGCGCTCGCCGTCGGGGCGGTGCTCCTCCGGCACGTGGTACGCCGGTTCGGCGGGATCACCGGGGACGTGCTCGGGGGCACCGTGGAGATCGTCACCACGCTGACCTACCTGGGACTGGTGCTGTCCGGCTGATCGTCACCCGTCCGGACAGGTAGCGTTCATGTTCGACAGCACCGGTGCGGTCGAGGGGGACGGCATGCTCATCACGGACGACTTCCTGCCCGTACCGGTCCCGGAGTCGCTGGACGCGACCTACCTGGTGCCGATCGTGGGGCTGCCGAAGGTCAGCCCGAAGACCGCGGTGGAGGGCTTGGCCGGGCGGCTCGCCGAGCCGGTGCACGGGCTGGCGAAGCAGATGCTGGACAGCCCGCTGATGACGGTGGACACCCGGCAGGTCAGCGAGTTCCCCGAGCTGCCGCCGGACCTGCTGACCGCGTTCGGCGCCACCGAGGCCCAGCTGGCCCGACTGGCCGCCGCGACCCACCTGGTGGTGGTGCAGGCGGAGTACCGGCCCGGTTGGCCGCCGGCGCACGAGTGGGCGGCCCGGGCGGTGGCCGCGGCGATCGCCGAAACGGTCGGCGGGGACGTGGTGGATGTCTTCGGGCTCCAGTTCCTCGATCCGGCAGCCGCCCTGCGGTCGCTCCCCGACGAACAGGGCCGGGTCCGGTTGGTCGACTGGGTGCTGGTGCCATACTCGTCGGACGCCGACGGGCTCTGGTTCACCACCAAGGGGCTGCGCCGCTTCGGGTTGCTGGAACTCCAGACCCAGGGGGTGCCCGACCACCTCACCCGGGCCTGGGGCGCGGTGATGACCGGCGCCGCCCGGCGGCTGCTGCGGGACTGGACCGAGGGGCTGGCCGGCGAGGAGGTGCCGGCGTTCGTGCAGCTTCCGGTGCTGGCCACGGTGACCGGGCACGACATCGCGGTGGCGTACGGCAATCCGGAGCAGCACGGCGCGACGGCGCCCGTCCTGCTGCGGCTGGAGCTGGACCCGGCGACCGACCCGGACGCCGACTCGTTCCTCAGCCTCAACCCGCCGCCCGGGCATCCCGGGCCGGCCGGCCGCTACTTCGCCGCCGCCTGCGCCACCCTGTTCGACGGCATCCAGCCCGACGTCCGGTACGCCCGCCCCGGTGACGCGATGAGCAAGGCGATCGCCGTGGCCCGGGCCGGGCTGGGCGACATTCGCGCCCGCTTCCTCGCCAACCAGCTGCCCGTCGAGACGCAGCTCGTGGTCAAGTACGGCCTGCCTGGCGACGACGGTCCCGAGTTCGTGTGGGCCGGGGTGACCTCGTGGGAGAGCCCGGAGCGGATCGTCGGCGCCAGCGCCAGCGACGCCGCCACCGACCCCACGGTGCGCATCGGCGCCCCGGTCGTGGTGGAGGCGTCCGACGTCGTCGACTGGGCCCTGCTCGACGGCACCGGCGTGATCGAGGGCGGCTGGACCCAGGCGGTCCTGGACGCCGGCGAACGCCCGACCGCCGACTGACGCCCGCCGCGCTCCGCGGTTGGTCGAGAGGTTCGCGCCGCCGGCGGGCCGGATCCCGACGCAAACCTCTCGATCAACGACGACGGCGGATCAGCGGACGGAGGGCTGGACGAAGGGGGGTCGGGTGAGGCGCAGCTGGGCGCGGCGGCCGCGGATGTCGACGTCGAGGACCTCGCCGTCGGCGAGCTTGGGCTCGGTGTCGATCAGAGCCAGGGCGATGCCCTGCTTCTTCGTCGGGCTGAACGTGCCGCTGGTGACGGTGCCGATCCGGGTGTCGCCGGCGTACACCGCCATGCCGGGGCGCGGGATCGCCCGGTCGACCGCCTCGAGGCCGCGCAGCGTACGCCGGGGGCCGGCGGCCTTCTCGGCGAGCAGCACGTCCCGGCCCCAGAAGGCCGGCTTGTCCCAGCCCACCGCCCAGCCGGAGCGGCCCTGCACCGGGGTGATCTCCAGGGACAGGTCCTGCCCGTGCAGCGGGTATCCCATCTCGGTGCGCAGCGTGTCCCGCGCGGCCAGCCCGCAGGCGCGCAGCTCGTACGCCGCGGCTTCGGCGAACAGCGCGTCCCAGACGGCGACCGCGTGCTCGGCCGGGACGACCAGCTCGTAACCCATCTCGCCGGTGTAGCCGGTGCGGCACACGGTCAACTCCGCGCCGGCCAGCTTGCCGGCGGAGAAGCTCATGTAGTCGTGCTCGGTGGGCAGGCCCAGCGCGCCGAGCAGCTCCGCCGAGCGCGGCCCCTGCACCGCGAGGACCGCGTAGGACTCGTGCTCGTCGGTGACGACCACCCCGGTCGGCGCGGCGGCGCGCAGCCGGCGGACCACCTCGGCGGTGTTCGCCGCGTTCGGGATGAGGAAGACGTGGTCGTCGGCGTGCAGGTAGGCGATGATGTCGTCCACCACGCCGCCGGTGGCCTCGTCGCAGCAGAGCGTGTACTGCGCCTTGCCGGGACCGATCCGGCCGAGGTCGTTGGTGAGGCAGGCGTTGACGAAGGCCGCGGCACCCGGACCGGTGAGCCGGGCCTTGCCGAGGTGCGAGACGTCGAAGACGCCCACCCCGGTACGCACTGCCGTGTGCTCCTTGAGCACGCCGCCGCCGGCGTACTCCAGCGGCATCTCCCACCCCCCGAAGGGGGCGAACTTGGCGCCGAGCGCGGTGTGCCGCTCGTGCAACGGGGAATGGCGCAGCCGGATCGCGGCGGCGTCGGAGGTCACCTCGGTCATGGGTGGCAACTTACCGCCACCTGCACGGCTGGTTAGCATCGGCGGGACCCGTCGGAGCGTATCGGCGGGACAGCCACGCGTCCGGCGGGTAGGTTGCCGCCGGAGAGACCTTCATCGCCGGTCCGCGACGACGCGACCGGCCCGGCCCGCCCGGAGTAGCCTCAGTGACATCGCCCCGTACCACCCTCAGCCTGGTCGACACCGACCCCGCCGAACTCGCCGTCGACGCGATCGTGATCGGCGTGCACAGCCAGACCGGAGAGCAGGAGTCCGGCGCACCCGCCGGCAACCTGCTGCTGGCCAGCGGCGCGGAGAGCATCGCCGCCGCGTTCGACGGCAAGCTGACCGAGACCCTGGCCCTGCTCGGCGCGACCGGCGGCGCCGGCGAGGTGATCAAGCTGGCCACGCTGGGCACGGTCACCGCCCCGGTCGTCGCCGCTGTCGGGCTCGGCCCCGAGCCGACCGGTGCCGCCCCGGCCCCGGAGACCCTGCGCCGGGCCGCCGGTGCCGTGGTCCGTGCGCTGGCCGGCGCGCCCCGCGTCGCGCTCGCCCTGCCGCTGCCCGACGACGCGGACGCCCCGGCCGCGCTGCGCGCGGTCGCCGAGGGTGCGCTGCTCGGCGGCTACCGGTTCGCCGGCTACAAGACCAAGCCACAGCCGACCCGGCGCGAGCCGGTGGGCGAGGTCCTGGTCGCGGTGCCGGACGCCGCCGACGCGACCGCCCAGGCGGAGGTCGCCCGGGCCCAGGCGGTGGCCGGCGCGGTGCTGACCAGCCGGGACTGGGTCAACACCGCCCCGAACGAGCTGCGCCCGCCCGCGTTCGCCGAGGCCGTGGCCGCCGCCGCCCGCGAGGCCGGGCTCGGTGTCGAGGTGCTCGACGAGACGGCGCTGAAGTCCGGCGGGTACGGCGGCATCCTCGCCGTCGGGCAGGGCTCGGAGGCCCCGCCGCGGCTGGTGAAGCTGACCTACACCCCGGCCGGTGGCGGCAACGGCAAGCGGGTGGCGCTGGTCGGCAAGGGCATCACCTTCGACACCGGCGGCATCTCGATCAAGCCGGCCCAGGGCATGTGGGAGATGAAGTCCGACATGGCCGGCGCGGCGGCGGTCGGCGCGGCCATGCTGGCGATCGCGGCGCTCAAGCCGTCGGTGGCCGTCACCGGATACCTGCCGATGGCGGAGAACATGCCGTCGGGCACCAGCTACCGGCCGGGCGACGTGATCACCATGTACAGCGGCAAGAAGGTGGAGGTGCTCAACACCGACGCCGAGGGCCGGATGATCCTCGCCGACGGCATCGCCCGGGCCTGCGAGGACGGCGCCGACTACCTGTTCGAGACCTCGACCCTGACCGGCGGCCAGGTGATCTCGCTGGGCAAGAAGATCGCCGGCGTGATGGGTACCCCGGAACTGTGCGAGCGGGTGAAGGCCGCCGGTGAGGCGACCGGCGAGCCGGCCTGGCCGATGCCGCTGCCGGACGACGTCCGCAAGGGCATGGACTCCGACGTCGCGGACATCTCGCAGGTCAACGCGGGCATGGACCGGGCCGGCCACATGCTCCAGGGCGGCGTCTTCCTGCGCGAGTTCGTCACCGAGGACGTGGCCTGGGCGCACATCGACATCGCCGGCCCCGGCTACCACTCGGGCGAGCCGACCGGCTACTGGACCAAGGGCGGCACCGGCGTCCCGGTCCGTACCCTGATCCACCTGGTCGACGACATCGCCGCCAACGGCTGACGCCGGCCCGAGATCCACTCAGCTTCGGGGAAGTTGCTGCCTCCGCACACCGGGAGACAGCGACTTCCCCGACGCTGCTTCAGAAGAGCTCCGGGCGGCGCTTGCGGCGTTCGTTGTAGTCGCGCATGCGCTGGGGATAGCCCATGAGGCGGACGTCGTAGATCGGGATGGCGATCTTGTGCGCGAAGCGGCGCGCCTCCTCCGGGCTACCGACCCGCCGCCGGGTCCACTCGCCGTCGTCGGCGATCAGCATGACCGTGGTCTCGGTGACCGTCGTGCGGGGTTCCAGGTACGCCTCGACGCCGCGCCGGGTCTGGACAAAGTTCTCAAGGTGCTCCACATCGGCGCGGTCGGCGGCCCGGTCGCGGCTCACCGCGCCCGTGCGTTTGCGTCGTCGGAACAGCCCCACCGCGCCCAACTCCTCCCCGCCCATCATCGAAATCGGTGCCAAGCGTACGTGGAGGGGACGTGTCGTTGGGCACCTCACTACGCGCGCGGTCGGCGGTGGTGACAAGATGACCGAGATGGGGTGTGCCTGTTACTCCCCCTTAACCCCCGATGCAGTGACGCGAACTGGGAGTTGGAACGTGAGCGAGCCGAACGACGCAACCTTCGACATCGTCATCCTCGGAGGTGGCAGCGGCGGCTACGCGACCGCCCTGCGCGCCGTCCAGTTGGGCCTGACGGTCGCGCTGGTCGAGAAGGGCAAGCTCGGGGGCACCTGCCTGCACAACGGCTGCATCCCCACCAAGGCCCTGCTGCACGCCGCCGAGATCGCCGACCAGACCCGCGAGTCGGAGCAGTTCGGCATCAAGGCCGAGCTGGTCGGCATCGACATGGCCGGGGTCAACTCGTACAAGGACGGCGTGATCTCCCGGCTCTACAAGGGCCTCCAGGGGATGCTCAAGAGCAACAAGGCGATCACCATCGTCGAGGGCCACGGCAAGCTCGTCGCGCCGAACACCGTCGAGGTCGACGGCAAGCGCTACACCGGCCGCAACGTCGTCCTGGCCTCCGGCTCGTACGCCAAGAGCCTGCCCGGCCTGGAGATCGACGGCGAGCGGGTGATCACCAGCGACCACGCCCTGGTCCTCGACCGGGTGCCGTCGTCGGCGATCGTGCTCGGCGGCGGCGTGATCGGCGTCGAGTTCGCCAGCGTCTGGAAGTCCTTCGGCGTGGACGTGACCATCATCGAGGCACTGCCGCGCCTGGTCGCCGCCGAGGACGAGGAGTCGTCGAAGGCGCTGGAGCGGGCCTTCCGCAAGCGGAAGATCAACTTCAAGGTCGGCAAGCCGTTCGAGAAGGTCGAGAAGACCGAGAACGGCGTCAAGGTGACGATCGCCGGTGGCGAGGTCGTCGAGGCCGAGCTGCTGCTGGTCGCCGTCGGGCGCGGCCCGAGCACCGCCAACCTCGGGTACGAGGAGCAGGGCGTCAAGATGGACCGCGGCTACGTGCTGACCGACGAGCGGCTGCGCACCAGCGTGCCGAACGTCTACGCCGTCGGCGACATCGTGCCGGGTCTCCAGCTCGCCCACCGCGGCTTCCAGCAGGGAATCTTCGTCGCCGAGGAGATCGCCGGCCAGAACCCGGCCGTGATCGACGAGGCCGGCATCCCGCGGGTCACCTACTGCGACCCGGAGCTGGCGTCGGTCGGCCTGACCGAGGCCAAGGCCAAGGAGCAGTACGGCGCTGACAAGATCAAGACTTACAACTACAACCTGGGTGGCAACGGCAAGAGCCAGATCCTCAAGACCGCCGGCTTCGTGAAGCTGGTCCGGGTCGAGGACGGCCCGGTCGTCGGCGTGCACATGGTGGGCGCCCGGGTCGGCGAGCTGATCGGCGAGGCGCAGCTCATCTACAACTGGGAGGCGTACCCGGCCGAGGTGGCGCAGCTCGTGCACGCCCACCCGACGCAGAACGAGGCCCTGGGCGAGGCGCACCTGGCCCTCGCCGGCAAGCCGCTGCACGCGCACGCCTGACCACGACAACCGCGGCGTCCGGCGACGGGCGATGATCCCATCAGGGAAATGAAGGAGTCTGGAGAACATGCCGGTATCGGTCACCATGCCCCGGCTCGGCGAGAGCGTCACCGAGGGCACCGTCACGCGCTGGCTCAAGCAGGAGGGCGACACCGTCGAGGTCGACGAGCCGCTGCTTGAGGTGTCCACCGACAAGGTGGACACCGAGATCCCGTCGCCCGCGGCGGGCGTGCTGAGCCGGATCGTGGTCGGCGAGGACGAGACCGCCGAGGTCGGCAGTGAGCTGGCGGTCATCGCCGGCGAGGGCGAGCAGGCCGGCGCGGCCGCCGCCCCGCAGCCGGCGGAGCAGGCCGCGGAGGCCGCCGCCGCGCCGCAGGCCGAGGCGGAGCAGCCGGCCGTGCAGGAGCCGGCGGCCCCGGCCCCGGCTCCGGCGGGCGCGGGCACCCCGGTCAAGATGCCGGCCCTGGGCGAGAGCGTCACCGAGGGTACGGTGACCCGCTGGCTCAAGCAGGTCGGCGACAGCGTCGAGGTGGACGAGCCGCTGCTGGAGGTCTCCACCGACAAGGTCGACACCGAGATCCCCTCGCCGGTCGCCGGCACGCTGCTGGAGATCAAGGTCGCCGAGGACGAGACCGCCGAGGTCGGCGCGGACCTGGCGATCGTCGGCGCGGCCGGTGCCGCGCCGGCCCAGCCCGCACCCGCACCCGCACCCGCGCCCAAGGCCGAGGCGAAGCCGGAGCCGAAGCCCGAGGCCAAGCCGGCGCCCGCGGTCGAGCCGACCCCGGGTGTGTCGTACAACGAGCCGGCAGCCGAGGCGGAGACCGCCGCCCAGCCGGCGCAGGTCGAGCGGGCCGCGCAGCCGGCCGCGCCGGCTCCCGCGCCGCAGCGCCCGACCGCCCCGGTGCAGGGCGGCGGCGAGGAGGCCGCGGGCTACGTGACCCCACTGGTGCGCAAGCTGGCCGCCGAGCACGGCGTGGCCCTGTCCTCGGTCGCCGGCACCGGCGTCGGCGGGCGGATCCGCAAGCAGGACGTGCTGGAGGCGGCGGAGAAGGCCAAGGCCGCGAAGGCCGCGCCGGCCGCGCAGCCGGCCCCCGCCGCCCCGGCGGCGGCCCCGGCCAAGCCGGCCGCGAAGCCGCAGCCGAGCGCGAAGCGGGGCACCACCGAGAAGCTGCCCCGGATCCGGGCGGCAATCGCCAAGCGGATGCAGCAGTCGCTGCACGAGATGGCGCAGCTCACCACGGTGATCGAGGTGGACGTCACCAAGATCGCCAAGCTGCGGGCACAGGCGAAGGACTCCTTCCAGCAGCGGCACGGCGTGAAGCTGTCCTTCCTGCCGTTCTTCGCTCTCGCCGCCGTCGAGGCGCTCCAGACGTTCCCGATCGTCAACGCCAGCATGGACCTTGACGCCGGGACGATCACCTACCCCGACGCCGAGCACCTCGGCATCGCGGTGGACACCGAGCGGGGCCTTCTGGTGCCGGTCATCCACAACGCCGGCGACCTCAACCTGGGCGGCATCGCCAAGCGGGTCGCCGATCTGGCCGAGCGCACCCGGACCAACAAGATCAGCCCGGACGAGATCGCCGGAGCGACGTTCACGCTGACCAACACCGGCAGCCGGGGCGCGCTCTTCGACACCCCGATCGTGCCGTCGCCGCAGTCGGCGATGCTCGGCACGGGTGCCGTGGTGAAGCGCCCGGTCGTGGTCAACGACCCGGAGCTGGGCGAGGTCGTCGCGGTCCGCTCGATGGTCTACCTGGCCATGTCCTACGACCACCGGCTGATCGACGGCGCGGACGCGGCCCGCTTCCTCGTCGCGGTCAAGGAGCGCCTGGAGGCCGGCAACTTCGAGGCCGAGCTGGGGCTCTGATCCGGTAACACCCTGACGAAGGGGGCGCGCGGCGAACGCCGTGCGCCCCCTTCGTCGTACCGGAGGAACGAGCGCGGTCACCGCCCGGGCGGGCCGAATCCAGCCCGGAAGCGCCCGGCCA